>JAKSCN010000429.1 GCA_022360595.1 Chromatiales bacterium | reverse complement strand
GTAACGCCGAGTGGTGCTTTTTTAGGCTCAACCCGCAGGGCCAGTGGCCATTTTTCATCCAGCGGCGTTATCAGTCGCTTATGTAGACTCACTACACAGCGCTCCTTCTGCCTTGCTGGACAAAAAATGGCCATTGGCAGTGATGATCAAATTAGTGTTAACAGGCCCTAATTACTGGCGACGCCAGGTCGTACCCTGAGCTCCATCTTCCAGCAAAATGCCCCGCTCCTTCAGCTCATCACGAATACGATCGGCCTCACCCCAATTTTTATTGGCGCGGGCATCCAGGCGCTGCTGAATAAGCTGCTCGATCTCCTCATCACTGAGGCCGTCACCACCTGCGGCACCACCGCGCAGATAGACCTCTGGATCATCTTGGAGAATACCCAGCACTCCCCCCAGACATCTCAGCTCAGCCGCCAAGCCCGCAGCCTTGGCCTCGTCTTCAGTGCGAATGCGATTGATCTCGCGCACCAGGTCGAACAACACTGCCAACGCTTCCGGTGTATTGAAATCATCGTCCATCGCCATATTGAAGCGCTCTACAAAGGCTTCAGCGCCGGCTGGTTCAGCCACCGGGAGACCACGCAGGGCGGTATAGAAACGGGTCAATGCACCGCGGGCGTTGTCCAGGTGCTCGTCATCATAGTTCAGCGGGCTGCGATACTGGCTAGTGAGAATAAAATAGCGCACCTCTTCAGCCTGGTAACGGGCCAGAATCTCGCGCACGGTGAAGAAGTTGCCCAGGGATTTCGACATCTTCTCATCGTTGATACGGACAAAACCGTTGTGCATCCAGTAGTTGACGAACTGTTTGCCGGTCGCCCCTTCTGACTGGGCAATCTCATTCTCATGATGCGGAAAGGTGAGATCAGCGCCGCCACCGTGTATATCAAAAGTATCGCCGAGGCAGCAGGTCGACATGGCCGAGCACTCGATGTGCCAGCCAGGACGCCCCTCACCCCAGGGGCTACTCCAGGCGGGTTCACCCGGCTTAGCCGATTTCCACAGTGCAAAGTCGAGAGGGTCCTGCTTCACATCGCCCACTTCAACACGCGCGCCGGCCTGCAGATCATCGATCGACTTACCGGAGAGCTTGCCGTACTCGGGAAAGCTCTTCACCCGATAGTAGACATCGCCATTATCCGCCGCATAGGCGTGACCCTTGGCGATCAAGGTCTCGGTCATCTCGATGATCTCTTTGATATGAGTCGTTGCGCGCGGTTCATCGTCCGGCAACAGCACACCCAACGCACCGGCGTCCTCATGCATGGCGGCGATAAAGCGCTCGGTCAGAGCGGAGAACTCCTCACCATTTTCGTTGGCGCGGTTAATAATTTTGTCATCAATGTCAGTGATATTGCGGATATACGTAACATCGTAGCCCTTTGCCTTCAGATAGCGGTAAACCACATCGAACACCACCATCACCCGCGCATGCCCAAGGTGACAGAGATCGTAGACAGTCATCCCACAGACATACATCTTGACCTTGCCCGGCTCGATGGATTTGAACACTTCTTTCTGATTGGTGAGATCGTTGTAGATCTTCAGCATAATGGCCCCGCATAGTACGACTAACACCTGATTCCGCGCCCACCGCCAAAACGTAGCCGCAGAATCACACAATTCTCCGCGCATGGTAAACGAAAGCGCTCCCCCGACAAAGGGTCACCCCGCAATCAATAGGTAAAATAGGCTTTTGCTCACCGATTTTAGGCATTATGATGGTCTATTTACTGATTGGGGCTTCGAGCACGGCGTGAGCGAAGCCCCGCTGTTTTAGAATCTGCAGCCTGGCTTATGGCCGGGTCAGACCTTGAGGATGACTGAATGAAAAAAGCGTTTCTGTTACTGATTCTGCTCTGCGGATTGGCTATCTCTGCTGTTCACGCAGCCTCCCCCCGCGTCCTGATGAAAACCAGCCTGGGCGAAATCGAACTGGAACTCAGCGAAGAGAAGGCCCCCAAAACTGTCGAAAACTTCCTGCGTTAGGTGGATGAAGGCTTCTACAATGAGACCATCTTCCATCGGGTAATCAACAGCTTCATGATCCAGGGCGGCGGCTTCACTGCGGAGCTGGAGCGCAAACAGACCCACGCAGGAGTCAGGAACGAAGCCAAGAATGGCCTGAAAAACGCCCGTGGCACCATAGCCATGGCTCGCACCAGCCAGCCTCACTCAGCAACGTCTCAATTCTTTATTAACCATAAGGACAACGACAATCTCGACTATCCCAGCTTTGACGGTTGGGGCTATGCCGTATTCGGTAAAGTCACCAAAGGCATGGATGTAGTCGACAAAATTGCCGATGTCTTCACCACCTCCAAACGCGGCATGCGTAATGTACCGGAGACCCCCGTTATCATCGAAAGCGTAACCCGCGTTAACAGCAGTCAATAAGGAGCGAAAAATGGTCACACTGAAAACCAACAAAGGCGATATCGTTATCAAATTGGATGCAGAGAAAGCACCCAAAACCAGCGAAAACTTCATCCAGTACGTCAAGGATGGCTTCTATGACGGCACCATCTTCCACCGTGTTATCAGCAACTTCATGATTCAAGGGGGCGGCTTCGAACCGGACATGACCCAAAAAGCGACTCGTGACCCCATCGAGAATGAAGCCAAGAACGGCCTGAGCAACAAAATCGGCGCAATCGCCATGGCGCGCACCATGGACCCACACTCCGCCTCGGCTCAGTTCTTCATCAACGTTGCCGACAACAAATTTCTCGATTACCCGGGGCAGGACGGCTGGGGCTACTGCGTATTCGGTGAAGTGGTCGAAGGTATGGATGTGGTCAACGCCATCAAGGATGTCCCCACCGGCACCAAGGCGTCCCACCAGGACGTACCGATGGAAGACATTATCATTGAGTCAGCCACCATTACCGACTAAGCCCAGCAATCAATGAGCCAGACATTCATCATCTCCGATCTGCATCTATCAGGTCAGCGCCCAGGTACTATCGAGCTGTTCTTCCGCTTCCTGGAGGAGCAACCCACCCCAGGTGACCAGCTCTATATCCTCGGTGATCTGTTCGATGCATGGATCGGCGATGATGATGCTACTCCCCCGATTCCGCAGATCAAAGAGAAGATGCTCACAACCAGTCAAAGAGGTATTGAGATCGCTTTCATCCACGGCAATCGAGACTTTCTGGTAGGCGAAACCTTTGCTCAGGAGACCGGGAGCACCCTGCTGAACGAAGTGACGGTCACCGACATCAACAGCACCCCCACTCTGCTTATGCACGGCGATCTGCTCTGCACCGACGATGTGGAGTACATGAAAGCACGGGCGTTTCTGCGCAACCCCGCTTTTATCGCCGACATCATGACCAAGAGCATTCCTGAACGGTTGGCAATGGCCGCGGAGTTTCGTAAACGCAGCGGCGAAGCCAACTCACTAAAAGCGGCCGACATTATGGATGTAAACCAGCAGACGGTCGAACAGACCATGCGTGACCACAACACCCTGCTGTTGATCCACGGCCACACCCACCGCCCCAACACCCACCACTTCGAACTGGATGGGCAACCTGCCAAACGCATCGTCCTGGCTGAGTGGCATGAAGAGCTGGGCAATTACCTGAAGATCACCAACGGTGAAATCCAAGTCCACGACTTCCCGGCAAGCTAGAGCCTTTTAACACTAATTTGATTCGGTTGATCACTGCTGCCCCATCTACATAGCTACTATTAAGAGGCGTTTTTAGAAGGCACCAAAGGTGCAAATACAAAATACCCAGAAAAGAACGTCCCTTCTCCCAGAGGGAGAAGGATAGGATGAGGGAATCAAAAAAACCAAAGCGTTAGCTTTTCATCCCCTCTCACCCCAAAAAACTAAGCACCTCTCCCCTGCTTACAAATCGCCTCAAGCCTAACCAACTCAGGCTCACTGAACCCAGCCTGCCGACGCGCATCCTTATGCAGAGGGCAACGGATCTCGCCATTCAGATACTCATCGATAAGCTGAAAATAGGTCTCCTCGGGCTCAACACCTCGCTGTTCACAAAGATAGTGAAACCAGCGCGAACCCATCTGCACATGCCCCACCTCTTCACGCAAAATCACCTCCAGCACCACCACAGTATCGTCATCACCGATCTTCTCGAAGCGCTTCATCATCCCCGGTGTCACATCGAGGCCCCGCGCCTCCATCATGCGCGGCACCAACGCCATACGGATCAGACAATCATGAGCGGTGCGTTGAGCCATCTCCCAAAGACCGTTATGGGCAGGCCAGTCACCGTAGTCTCTCCCGTTCTGACGCAGGCGACTGCGCAACAGCTCGAAATGCTCCGCCTCCTCCGCGGCCACCTGCACCC
>JAKSCN010000208.1 GCA_022360595.1 Chromatiales bacterium | reverse complement strand
TAAACTACATTAACTGCTGCAATCCACAATTAATAGCTCATGTAAAAAATTGCCCCTGCCCCACTTGAATTGAAGCAGGGGCCAATACCATGGCTGTTAGCGGTAGCTTATTAAGCAGGCGTACCGCGATAGATAACCATTGAAGCACCTGCACACTGGGCGTAGTTGTCCAGGCCCAGTAGACGCACATGATTATCAGGATGCGCCTTATGGCACGCTTCACACTCGGCCAGGATAGCGTCTACGTCGGTCTCACCGAACATAGGCAGCTTCCACATGTACCAGTAAGAACCAGTCGCATTCTGAGGTTCAGTGTGCTCAATGGAAGGATTCCAACCTTTAGAGACGATGAACTCAATCTGCTTACGGATCTGATCAGCATCCATAGACGGCAAGTAAGAGAAGGTCTCGAACTTGCGGCTGGTATTGTCAGACAGGCTCGACTTGTAGTCTTGCATTTCACTCATTTGTCTATTCCTCAAATAAATTCAAATTCGATTTCAAGTGGCCAGCCGGTTTTCACCGGCCGGCAACCGAACGATTACTTGTGAGACACGTCCAGCTTGTCGACTGTGTCGAACTCGAACTTAATCTCTTTCCAGGTTTCCATGGCGGCTTTCAGCTCTGGGCTGGAAGCGGCTGCATTGGTGAGGATGTCTTTGCCTTCCTTCTCCAGCTCACGACCCTGGTTGCGTGCTTCAACACAGGCTTCAACCGCAACACGGTTAGCGGCTGCACCTGCAGCGTTGCCCCATGGGTGACCCAGAGTACCACCACCGAACTGCAGTACAGAGTCATCACCGAAGATGTTAACCAGCGCAGGCATGTGCCATACATGGATACCACCGGAAGCTACTGGCAGAACGCCCGGCATGGCGCCCCAGTCCTGATCGAAGAAGATACCGCGGCTGCGATCTTCTTTGACGTAGCTGTCACGCATGATGTCGATCCAACCCAGAGTAGCATCGCGGTCGCCTTCCAGCTTACCGACAACAGTACCGGAGTGCAGATGGTCACCACCGGACAGACGCAGGATCTTGGTCAGTACGCGGAAGTGGATGCCGTGGTGCGGGTTACGGTCGAGTACCGCGTGCATTGCACGGTGGATGTGCAGCAGCATGCCGTTATCACGACACCACTGAGCCAACTGGGTGTTAGCAGACCAACCACCTGTCAGGTAGTCGTGCATGATGATGGGAGCGCCGATCTCTTTAGCGTATTCAGCACGCTTCATCATCTCATCAGCGGTAGGTGCAGTAACGTTCAGGTAGTGACCTTTACGTTCGCCAGTTTCGGCTTCTGCTTTCTGAATCGCTTCCATTACGAAGTCGAAACGGTGCTTCCAGCGCATGAATGGCTGAGAGTTAACGTTCTCATCGTCTTTGGTGAAGTCCAGACCACCACGCAGACCTTCGTAACAAGCGCGGCCGTAGTTCTTCGCAGACAGACCCAGCTTAGGTTTGATGGTACAACCCAGCAGAGGACGACCGTACTTGTTCAGCATGTCGCGCTCGACCTGGATACCCTGAGGTGGTCCATTACAGGTCATTACATAAGCGAGTGGGAAGCGGATATCTTCCAGACGCAGAGCTCGCAGAGCTTTGAAACCGAATACGTTACCAACCAACGAGGTCATTACGTTAACAACGGAGCCTTCCTCGAACAGATCGATAGGATAAGCAACGAAAGCGTAGAAGCAGGTGTCATCGCCTGGAACATCTTCAATCGCGTACGCACGACCTTTGTAGTAGTCCAGGTCAGTCAGCAGGTCGGTCCATACAGTAGTCCAGGTACCGGTGGAGGATTCTGCAGCAACAGCGGCTGCAACCTCTTCACGCGGCACACCCGGCTGAGGAGTGACTTTGAAGCACGCCAGGATATCAGTATCTTTTGGCGTGTAATCAGGCATCCAATAAGTTTCGCGGTACTCTTTTACACCCGCGTCGTATTTCTTTGCCATCGTTTTTACCTCCGGGAGGTTGGCTTCAGTTGTTCCAAATTAAGAGCACCTGAGTTGCTTAATTCAGGGCCCGAGCAAATTTCCCGCCTAAGTTTCAGATTTATATCTGATTGTTTAACAGGATGTGCAAATTTTATCGCCATCATCCATAAAGTCCATTCAATAAAAATAATTGAATGCATAAGCGATTACTTATAATATAACATTATTGAAAATAATCTTATTATTTTTCAGGCTTAATTGTTAAATGGTATTGGGATTTTCTGTGGAGTGCCACCACCAAGTCTCAGTCGAGCAACAGTACAAGCGCTGTTACAATATGCGCCAAACACCAAGAGAGACAACCGATGAAAGAGAAAACCTATCCTGGTATCGACAAGGATCCCAAAGGCGCCATGAACCCAACAGGCAATATCATCAGAGACGCTTGGGTATTTGGCTTAATTCCTGAGTCCGAGACCTGCGCGGGCTGGACGGTGCAAGGTATTGATGCGTTGTACGACAAAGTGACCAAAGCATGGGAGCCCTATGGCCACCTTGTATCAAACCTGCCCGATGAATTGCGCTCCAGGCACGAAAGAATCTACCAGCAAGCCGTGACGGAAGCGCGAGACCTGGGATGGAATCCTGAACTGAACGAAAACGATTAGTGTTAACCGGTCCCAGCTCCAGTGGGCTAAGCCTCAACTGTCCGGAAAAGGTAGCACCTTTTTCAGCTTGGGATCGCAACCCTTTTCAGTCATGCGTTGCGCCAAATCGATCAGGGCCTTATCAAACTCCACAATTATCCGCCGCTGGGCCTCTCTACCGTTCTCGTGATGGTAATGGATCTGCATCGGGATCGGTTGATCAAGAGAGTCGCGACCGGCGCCTCCTTTAAAGAACCAGCTTAATATAATCATGCGTCCCCCCTCGCCCTGACTCACGGTGTAGGCCTGACTATCGACAAATATCACTTCATAGTTATCGACCACCGCCAAATACTGCATGGTGCGAATAGGTACAAACAGATGTTCGTTGGTACAGCGTGACTGCAGCAGACGGCAGCGGTTGTAAAGCTGCGCCGGTATGCTTGTTGATTCAACCGCGATAGGCTCTGCCCGGAAAAAAACCTCTGTTGTTGTGTTATCCATCTATCCTCCTCAATCAACCTACTCTACTGCACAGGTTCGCCACCTTTATGCCAGCCGCGTAACATCAGAATAAAAATCATTCTGAAAATCAAATAGCCTCCAGCACGGCTGGAGGCTATTTGACACGACTATTTGAATAGTTCAATTCTTCCCCAACATCATTTTTTCACCATATCTTTATACGCATGCCAGGTTGCATGCCCAACGATCGGGAAACCCAGTGCCAATCCCACATAAAGAGTAAGCATACCCGCGCATATCACGGTAACAATCAGCGCACCCCAAAACAGCATCGGGAGCAGATTGTAACGGCAGGCCGCAACACTGGTGTGCATGGCGCTGAATACATCACTCTTTCGATCCAACATCATGGGAATGGAAACAGCGCTAATCATTAATATACAAAAGGCGATAACCGCACCAACCGCGGTTCCCACCAGCAGCAGTGGCGCATTCTCTACCGTGAATAACGCTGGTAGGAAATTTTCCGGGGTCGGTGTTATTCCCTGGAACAACCCCACGAATATCAAATTCGCCACCATAAGCCAAGCCAGTAAGGCGACAACCAATACCACTCCCATATTCATTACGTGGAAAAGGTTGGTCTTCCAGGCTTTAATAGCTTGCCATAAGCTAGGTTGTTCGCATTTTTCAAGGCGCCGGCTTATTTCATACAGGCCTATACCCAACATAGGGGCCACTAGAAAAAAGCCTGCGGCCAATGGCAACAGCAGATAGAAATTGCCGCTAAAAAATAGTCCCAAGGTCAGTGCATAGCTGACCACTACAAAAATGGCGCCATAACCAATACTTGCCGCCGGCGCCCTTTTGAGATCACGCCACCCCGCCACAAGCCACTGCCAGGGTCTGTCCAGGGTGATATCGTTGACATGAGCAATCAGTGTGGCCCGTTCGTTGAAGCTATTGACTGTATGAAGCATCGCGTTACTCCTCCCATTGCGGGAAATCTCGTCCACTCTTTCAGGACAGCTCAATTGAAGTAACCGGAGGGGCGCCGCCGGACCGCCAACTCTGTACAGCGCTGTTGAGCGCCACCATTCTCAGAACCTCCAGCTCCGTTTAGTATCATAAAATCCCTGGAAACACGCGTCTCTAGGTTTTCCTCTCTACAAACTCCTGGTGGCTTTCCCAATGATATCCCTAGTATAGCACTAGGAATTTCAATCTGTTGCCGTAGCGCCCAACCCCACAGCTCTGTCAATTGATAGCCGAAACCCCGATCACCCCAGGACCAGATAATGATCCAATAGCAATACAGCAAACAGCCACATGATGTATTTGATACTAAATCGAAACATCATTATCGGCGCCAAACTCTCTTGCGCCAGGTAGACACGCCAAGCCCACTGTAAAAACCGCACATTGAGTACTGTCACACCAGCCAGGTAGATTAGTCCACTCATACCTGTAATAAACGGGAAAGCGGTTGCCGCAATGGTGAGTAACGTATAAAGCAGTATCTGCAGCCGGGTAAAGGTCTCACCATGAGTCACCGGCAGCATGGGAACGTTGGCTGCCGCATATTCGTGCTTTCTATGGATGCAGAGTGCCCAAAAGTGAGGAGGTGTCCAAGTGAAAATAATCAGCATAAGTAGCAGCGCATTGGGCTCTAGAGTGCCACTAACCGCTGTCCACCCCAGCAGCGGCGGGGCTGCTCCGGCAATACCGCCGATAGTGATATTTTGTGGCGTGGCACGTTTAAGAAAAATGGTATAGAACACGGCATAGCCGATCAGCGCTCCGAAGGTCAACCAGGCGGTTGGGGGATTTACCAGCCACACTAGAATACTGATACCCGAAACACCCAACAGCAGCGCAAATAAGAGCGCTTGAGCAGGGCTGATTTTCCCCTGCGGAATCGGACGCTGACTAGTGCGCCGCATTTTGGCATCAATATGCCGGTCAACCACATGATTAACCACAGCAGCCGATGCCGCAGCCAACATAATGCCGATAGTCCCAAACACCACTGGCTGCCAGCCCGGCAGCTCCGGCGTCGCCAGAAACATCCCCACCACTGCAGTCAGCAACATGACAGCCACAACCTTCGGTTTACAGAGATCGAAGTAATCCCTCCAACCAACACGCTGAAGGCCGTGTTCCAGTGATTCGGCCTCGATCGATTTAACCTCAAGCATGCGGCGCCTCCTTTATTGCGAATGGCATTTGGTAAAACTGCAGCAGACAGATCAGCAACACACAGGCCCCTAGTAGATGTGCAACCGGCAGCCAGGTTGGGGTAAGCACCACATTCAGCACACCCAACAGAAGCTGCAGCAACAGCACCCCACCAGTGATGCCCATCAAAACAGTTAGCCGATGTCTTAAGATACAGAAGAGCAGTAGGCTAGCGAGATAAATAGTCACCACCACCGCCCCTATCCGATGGCTGATCTGAATAGCCGCCCTCGCCTTATGATCTAATCGCCCTCCCTGGTAGTTGGGGCCTAGCGGCTGCCAGACCGTGAAACCAGCCACATAGTCCAGCTCAACACTTCCCTGTGTGTCACAAATAATCCAATGGCTGCAGACCCAACGCGAATAGTTGGCACTCGTCCATCCCCCCAGCGCAATCTGGCCGAACAACAGAATCACTGCAATTCGCAGCCACCATCTGGGTATCTGAGTCTGCAATACTCTTTCTTGTTGCCAATCAGCGACTCTCTGACGCAGTCTTATTAGCAGGCTTAGTGTGATAAGTCCGCCAAGCAAGTGAAGTACTACAATCAATGGTTGCAGTTTCAGAGTGACGGTCCACAT
>JAKSCN010000466.1 GCA_022360595.1 Chromatiales bacterium | reverse complement strand
GCAAATCCAGAAAGCCACATTTGATCTCCAAATCCAACTGACGCAACTCACCTATCAGCGTCTATCTAACCGCATCGTACTGGGTCTCGCGCTGGGCCTGGGAGTTGACCATGAATAAACGAGCATCCCAAATTGTCATGACCGCCCTCGCCAGCACCTTGATGATTGGTGCTATCACATTAACCCGATCCGATACCCTCCTCCCGGGTTCAATGGGTCCAGCGGAACAAGTCAACGAGAACTCGCCTCGGCCGAACGAACCGTCATCCGCGTCCCCGCCCGGGCCAGGACCTAACGGAACGGCAGCGAAGATACCATCGGTGACAACCATCTACGTATCCCCTTCAACATTTAGCGCCCGAATCCAGGGCTACGGCGAAACCGTCCCCAGACACCACTTGAGCCTCAGTGCGGAGGTTAGTGGCCGAGTCGTACGCCTTGCTTCCAAACTCGAGAGCGGATCGCGATTCGGTGAAGGAGAGGTACTGCTCAATCTCGACGACACTGCTTATCAGCAAGCACTCGCCAGTGCGCAGCACGACTTGGCAAGCGCCGAGGTTGAGTTGCTTGAGGAAGAACTCAATGCAAGACAGGCACGACAGGAATGGCAGCGCTCTGGACTTGAAGGCAAACCGGACTCCCCTCTGGTGCTGCATGAACCACAGTTAAAAGCCGCAAAGGCCAAGGTGGCAAAATACCAGCGCAGCGTATCGCTGGCACGTAGCGACCTGGCCAAGACCCAGATTCGCGCACCTTTCGATGCCTTGCTGATCAACCGCAGCGTTCAACCGGGGAGCTATGTCCAAAACGGAACGCCATTGGCGGAACTGTACAGTACCGATGTGGCGTCAGTATCCATCCCTTTGTCTGATATGCAATGGGCTTTGTTACCGGACACTGCACAAATAATCAATGAGAAAACGATAGTCCAATTGTTCAGCAGCGACGCAGAGCGTAGCTGGGAAGGACGGATCGCACGCGTGGAACAGCATGTCGACAAGCAGAATCGACAGCGGTCGTTGGTAGTCGAGGTTGCTCACCCCCTGGATCAGGAACCACCTCTATATCCGTCCACTTTCGTGACTGCGGAGATACCGGGAAAGCAGGTTGCCGGTCTTTGGCGCCTGCCGGCCTCTGCACTGACCCAGGATGGCAAGATATGGTACGTAGACAATGCCGGACAACTGGTCAGTGAAACCACTGAGATTGTCTTTTCCAGCGGAAACTTTATATACGTTCAACCGCCCAGCGGACTGACCACGGCATCGGTCGTTGTCTATCCGCTTAGCAGCTATTTGCCCGGTATGCAGGTTGCCCAGCGTCCAGCAGAGAAAAAGCCATGATTAACAATGAGCGCCAGAGCGGCATCATCGCCTGGTTTGCTGCCAACAGCGTGGCAGCCAATCTGCTTATGCTGTCGGTTATCCTACTGGGTCTATTGTCAATCCCTGAACTACGCAAGGAAGCCTTCCCTACCCGTCCGGCTGATACGGTCACGGTCTCTGTAGCTTACGATAGCGGTGATCCGCAAATGACAGAGGAAGGTGTTGCCATCAAGATCGAGGAAGCGCTGGCCACTGTATCAGGGATCAAACGAATTACCTCTGTTTCCAACGCCAGCAGTGCAACGGTATCGGTGGAAATGAAAAGCGGCCATGACCTGAATGTGCTGTTGCGTGACGTTAAATCCAAGGTCGATGCTATCTATAATTTCCCCACGGAAGCGGAAAATCCCGTTATCGAAAAACAGCAGCGATTGAATCACGCCTATTCGATCAAGTTATACGGCGACACTGACCGCAAAACCCTGCAGCAACTTGCCGAGCGTCTCAAGGTGAGCCTGTTGGCCCAACCCGACATTGCCAACTTGACCATCAAAGGCAAAGCCGAACCGATGATCTCCATCGAAATCGATGAAGCCAAGCTGCAGGCATACGGGTTAACACTTTCAGATGTGGCTGCTGCCATCAATGCCGAGTCGGCCACGTCCTTGACCAGTAGCCTGCGCAACGAAAGCAAGGTGATTCGACTGAAAGCGGCTGAACAAGCTTATTGGAAGCAGGAGTTCGTGGCCATCCCGCTGTTCACTACCGCATCGGGGAGTCTCGTGCGCCTGGGGGATGTCACCAAGATCGATGACACCTTCGCCGATGACACTTTCGTACTGTCTCGTTACAACGGGCAAAACGGTATCGGTATCGAGGTAAAAGTCGATGAAAAAGGTGATGTACTGAAGATCGTCGAACAGGTTGATGAAGTTGTCGGCAACTGGCAATCACAGGCCCTACTCCCTGCCAATGTTTCCATCGATACCTGGTATGACGGTAGCGAGCTGATTACCAACCGCCTGTCGATGCTGTTGAAGAATGCCATGTCGGGCATGGTGCTCGTTTTCGCCCTGCTGGCGCTCTTTCTGAATCTGCGTGTCGCACTATGGGTTACCGCCGGACTGCCATTCATTTTTGCCGGCACGCTGTTTTTCATGACCGATAATTTTGCTGCAATGTCGATCAACGAGATGACCACCTTTGGTTTTATCCTCGCGCTCGGTATCGTAGTGGACGATGCCGTGGTTGTCGGCGAAAGCATATACACGACGCGTAGAAACGAAGGCGACACCTTGAACAGCACCATCAAGGGCACTCATCTGGTTGCAACACCGACTATTTTTGGTGTGCTCACAACGATAGCCACTTTTATAGCCCTGAGTCATGTCGAGGGTGGAATGGGACATGTCTACTCGCAATTTGCGGTCATTGTCACCATCTGTCTGCTGCTCTCGATTATCGAATCGAAACTGATACTGCCGGCGCATATGGCGCACCTGAATACCCACCGAAGCATCGGCCCTGGCTGGAAGGACACTTGGGCCAGGGTTCAACATGCTGCTGACAGCAGCTTGAACTGGGTGAACCAGCGTTTGTATCGTCCGATGATCCAAATCACGCTTACTTACCGGTACGCCGTAGTCGTGCTGTTCCTTGCTGTTGCGATACTGGTCTTCGCCATGCCTTCTAAAGGACTGGTAAGAGTCGCATTCTTCCCCGGCATCCCCGGCAGTGTCATCGAAGCGAATCTGACCATGCAAAATGATGCCAGCTTTGGTCAGACCAGGGAAAACCTGTTTTTTCTTGAACGCACAGCATTGGAGGCCGACACCCGTCTGATGGGGGTACATGATGCGGGATCATCCGCCATTGAAACCCTTGAGCTGGTGGCGGAAAGCGACCTCAGCGGCAACATTGTCATCGAACTGCGCGAAGATGCGCCCTACGACATCGATGAATTTGCACGACAATGGAAAGAGCTGAGCGGGATACCCGAAGGGACAAAGAAACTGCACATAAAATCCGGCTTTGGGCGTGACGACAACTTTAAAGTCGAGCTCAAATCCTGGGATGATGAAACTTTGGTCGGCGCCGGTCGACGCTTTCGTGAAGCGCTCGAAAACATCGAAGGTGTCAGCGGCATAGACGATAATGTCAGCACCGGACAGACTGAATTACGCTTCTCCCTGACGCCCCAAGCCTTCGCTCTGGGAATGACAACCTCAGACCTTTCACGGCAACTGTTACAGGCCTTTGGTGGTGAAATCGTACAGCGTT
>JAKSCN010000125.1 GCA_022360595.1 Chromatiales bacterium | reverse complement strand
TATGTTATCAACCTCTTATCGCAAGCGGTGCCGATCGATTTCTCTAAAATAGCGCCGGTGCCGATTGGTCCTGATCAGCGCCTCTACAGTACTGTGGCAACAGTAAAAGGGAGAAGGTGGCATAGGCTGCGGATCGGCTTCTTTAAGAGTGAGAGCGAAGCGAAGCGGGTCCTGAGAGAGCTCAGACATTTTTATCGAGGCGCTTGGATAGATCTCGCCTCACCGGAAGAGAAACAGACCTTTTTCCTGCGGGCTGAAGAGGCCCCGAAAGAGCCTATACGGCTGCCTAAAATTGATGAAGCGGCCCCCGCCGATGAACGCCTCGCCAGTATGATGGAGACGGTGAGAAAGGTGATGACAGCGGGAGATTACCCCAGGGCCATCCGTCTGCTGACCGCGGTGCTTGAGGTGAAGGATAGCGCCTATGAGAAAGAGGCGCTGGAACTGTTGGGTCTGGCGCGTGAGAGAAACGGCCAGTTTGCCCACGCCAACGCGGAGTACACCAAATACCTGGAAAAGTACCCTGAAGGTGAAGATGCCGATCGGGTCAGGCAGCGCCTGGCGGGGTTGATAACGGCAGTCCAAGAGCCCAGGGAGAAGTTGCGCAGGCCGACAGTGGCTGAACGGCCGGAAGATGATGTGCCGTGGGAGGTCTACGGCAGTCTGGGGCAGTTCTTTCGTGAAGACCGGATCGAGAGTGATTTTGTCGATGATGAAGATAGCGTGACGCGCCGCCAGATCGATACCGATCTGGATGTCACCGCCAGACAGAGAACCGACGCCTATGACATGCGTTTTCAGTTCTCCGGTGGTCATGAGTGGGATCTACTGACCGACGGGCCGGGGAGCGAGGCATCGTTAAGCGCGGCTTATGTGGATATTGACCACTTTGAGAGCAACATTTCGGCCCGCTTGGGGCGGCAACGCTTCCGCTCGAGCGGTATTCTTAACCGCTTTGACGGCGGTGTCTTGGGTTATCGGTTTGATGATGACACCAAAATCAATGTATATGCCGGTGTGCCGGTGGAGCGCTCTTCCGATACATTTATTCGCGAGGATAAATATTTCTTCGGCATGAATGCTGAACTCAATTCGCTGTTCGAGGATATTGATATCACTCTGTTTGGGATTGAGCAGCGGGTGGAAGGTTTGGTGGATCGCCGCGCTATCGGTGCGGAGGCGAGATACTTTGATGATAAACGCTCCGTGTTTGGTTTGATCGACTACGATCTCCACTACGGTGAACTCAACACCTTTCTGCTGCAGACCAACTGGACGGTAAGAGACGACCTGCGTCTGTATGCCAACTATGATTATCGCACCAGCCCGATCCTGACCACCTCCAATGCACTGCAAGGGCAGGTGGTCTCCAGCATCGAATCGTTGCAAGATAGCTTTACAGATCAGGAGATTTTTGATCTGGCGGAAGACCGCACAGCCACCAGCCAGGTCTTCTCTTTGGGCGGTACTTGGTCATATACCCAGGATCTTCAATTCAGCGGTGATGTGACCTTGTCAAGGATATCCGATACCCCGGCCTCAGGCGGGGTCGAAGCAACCGAAGAGACCGGTAATGAACTGTTCTATACCGCACAGGTGATTAAGAACAATCTGTTTAAGCAAGGAGATATCGGTATCTTCTCGCTACGCTATGCCGATACCATGTCATCCGACACTGTCACTATGACGGCAAACAGCCGTTATCCCATTACCAATCTGTGGCGCATTAAACCGCGGTTCACCGTGTCGTACCGGGAAAACAAGGATAACGATGATACCCGGTTACAGCTCGGTGCGTTGTTGCAAACTGAGTATCGCTACAGAAACGACCTGATCTTTGAGTTTGAGGCGGGCGCCAACTGGTTTGATGAGAGCAGCTCAACAGCTGAAGAGGACTTCATCGACTACTTCTTCGGCATTGGCTATCGCTGGACGTTCTAGGGCCTGTTGACACTAATTTGATTGTCACTGTTGAGCCTGAAAAAGCACCAATCAAGGCACGAGGAGTGCAGTTTGGTCGTTCCAAATAAGCGACGAGTAACGCTGAGTGGTGCTTTTTCAGGCTCAACCCGGCGGGCCAGGGCCATTTTTTGCCCAGCGGCGTTATCAGTCGCTTATGTAGGTTCACTAC
>JAKSCN010000159.1 GCA_022360595.1 Chromatiales bacterium | reverse complement strand
TCCAAGATGCTCTTGATTCAAATCTGATGCTGGAAACGGAAGAGGAAGGTAAATCCAGAGAGCTGTTGGAAGAGCCACTCAACAACGGTCAAGCCACCGCCACCACCGACCTGGCGGAACCTGCGACACCAGGCAATGGCGCCGACACCGACAGTGAACGCGAACTGAATCGGAACGATAGCGAGATCCCCGAGGACCTACCGGTGGACAGCAACTGGGAGGATGTCTATGACAGCGCCATCCCCCAGGTCAGCAGCACTCACAGCAGCGAACAGGGAGACACCGATTTTCTCGCCCTCAGCCGCAAGGCGCGCACGCTGCACGACTACCTGCTCTGGCAACTCAACCTCACCCCATTTAGCAGTGAAGATTACGCCATCGCCACCGCCATAATTGACGGCATTAGCGAAGACGGCTATCTCACCACAACGGTGGATGAGATTATCCACAGCCTGAATGATGAGGAGATCGGCAGCGAAGAGGTAGAGGCGGTGCTGCACCGTCTTCAGCAGTTCGATCCTCCCGGCGTAGCCGCACGGGATCCCCGCGAATGCCTGCTCATCCAATTAGAACAATTGAACGACCAGGATGCGCCCTATCGCCTGACTGCCCTCAAGCTGGTGCGCGACCATTTCGAACTACTGGCCGGTCAGGATCTGAACCAGATCAAACGCAAGCTTAAAGTCAACGATGAACAACTGCGCGAGACCAATGCGCTGATCCGCTCACTCAACCCCAGACCTGGCACGCTGGTCTCCGAAACCAAACCGGACTATGTCACCCCTGATGTCTTTGTCTCAAAGAGAGAAGGGGTCTGGCGGGTTGATCTGAATCCAGACGCCACACCCAAGCTGCGCGTCAACCCGGAATATTCAAAATTGATCCGCCGTGCCGATAACAGTGATGACAACCAATACTTGAAGAACCACCTACAGGAGGCCCGCTGGTTCATAAAAAGCCTGACCAGCCGCAACGAAACACTGCTACGGGTGGCAAGCAAAATCGTTGAATTCCAACGCGGTTATTTCGAACACGGAGAAGAGGCCATGCGACCGCTGGTGCTGCGCGATATCGCAGAGGCTCTGGAGATGCACGAATCGACCATCTCCCGAGTAACCACACAGAAGTATATGCACACTCCCCGCGGCACATTAGAATTCAAATACTTTTTTTCCAGCCATGTCAGCACGGCTGGAGGCGGTGAATGCTCAGCAACAGCAATCCGCGCCCTGATCAAAAAATTGATCGCTGCAGAAAAACCCAACAAGCCTCTCAGCGACAACAAGATAGCGGGCATACTCGCAGAACAGGGCATCGAAGTTGCAAGACGGACTGTAGCCAAATACCGCGAAGCGATGGCAATACCGCCATCAAACGAGCGAAAGCGCCTCGTCTAGAGGTCATGTACTAAGGAGCACACTATGCAAATTAGCCTCACCGGACATCATGTAGATATCACCGAAGCACTCCGCAACTATGTAGACAGCAAGTTCGAAAGACTTGAGCGTCATTTCGACCATGTCACCAACATCCACGTCATTTTGAGCGTGGAGAAACTTAGGCAAAAAGCGGAAGCGACTCTACATGTCAACGGTGCAGATGTCTTCGCCGACTGCGTTGAAGAGGATATGTACGCAGCGATTGACGGTTTGATCGACAAGCTGGATCGACAAGTGAAGAAACACAAGGAGAAAAGTACGAACCATCGCGGTGGGGCCAACCTGAAGGACCTGGAACCCACCATCTGACAACATGAATGAACTGAGTTATTTATGCTCCCCTCCAACTTACTGACCATTGAGCGTATCAACTGCGGTCATACCGCGGCCAGTAAAAAACGCACTCTGGAAGAGATCGGCAGACTCCTGTCGACTGCATCATCTGAACTCACACCTGAAGCAGTATTCGACCGACTGCTGGAGCGGGAGCGACTCGGCAGTACCGGGCTGGGGCATGGCATCGGCCTGCCCCACGCCCGCATCACCGGCGTGGATAGAGCCTACGGCGCCTTTATCCAACTGGCCAACGGCATCGACTACGATGCTATCGATAAAGAACCGGTAGACCTTGTATTCGGTCTTCTGGTTCCGCAAGAGGCGACCGACGAACACCTGCAACTGCTTGCCGGACTGGCGTCCCTCTTCAGCAACCCGGAGTTTTGCAAAAAACTACGCGAAACCAACGATCTTGAAGCGATTCGCTACACTATACTGAACTGGGACAAATTCGCCGAGAGCGCCTAGGGCCTGTAAAGGAATCAGGATATACTCAGAGCCTACGAGTGATTGACAGTCATTAGAACAGCACTGAAGTATGAAACTGATCATTGTCACCGGACTATCCGGTTCCGGCAAAAGCGTTGCCTTACATACCCTGGAGGATGTCGGCTACTACTGCATCGACAACCTCCCCGTTTTCATGCTGCCGAGCCTGGCCTGTGAACTGGCCAGCCGGGGCAACGACCGTTACAGCCAGACAGCGGTAGGCATCGATGCCCGCAACCCATCCGAAGAGCTGCAGTCAATCCTGCCACTGCTCGGCCCCCTGAAATCCCAGGGCATCGACTACCAGATCCTCTTTCTGGAAGCCGAAAGCGACACCCTGATCACCCGCTTCAGCGAAACCCGGCGCAAACACCCCCTCTCCGATGAAACCGGCTCACTGGCCGACGCTATCGAACGTGAGCAGAAAATCATGGCCCCTTTTCAGACCGCGGCTGATCTGCGCATCGACACCACGCGAACCAATGTACACCAGCTACGTGACATCATCCGCACCCGCATCGGACATGATCAAACCTCCAGCATATCGCTGCTTTTTCTCTCATTCGGCTTCAAGCATGGCATACCGAAAGACGCCGACTTCGTCTACGACACCCGCTGTCTACCCAACCCTCACTGGAGCCCGGCGTTGCGTCCGCTCACCGGGCAAGACCTGGCCGTGCAGGATTTTCTCAGCAGCCACGAGCAGGTCAACAAAATGGCCGACGGTATTATCAATTTTTTAGAGGAGTGGATACCCAGCTTCGCGGCTGATGGCCGCAGCTATCTGACCATTGCAATCGGCTGTACCGGCGGCCAGCACCGCTCTGTCTACCTGACGGAAAGATTGGCAAAGCATTTTGAAAACAGCGAGTTATCTGTTCAACTTCGTCACCGGGAGCTGTCCCGTTGACCCCCTTTCCTGACTAGTGGGCTACACTATTTAAGCAATAGAGAGTGAATATGATCAGCCAGGAGATAGATATTATTAATAAACTTGGCCTACACGCTCGCGCTGCTGCCAAGTTTGTATCCACCGCCAATCAATTTGCCAGCACTATACAAGTCGCCAATGGCGACCGCGACGCCAACGGCAAAAGCATCATGTCCGTCATGATGCTGGCAGCCAGCCAAGGTACACGACTCACACTAACCATCGACGGAGAGGATGAAGGAGAGGCGATGAGTGCCCTAGAAGAGCTAATCAACAACTATTTTGGAGAGGGTGAGTAGATGCAGAGTCTGACCGGTATCGGAGTCTCGAAAGGCGTCGTCATCGGTGAGACCTATCTGCTGCAACGGGATCGTATCGAGGTAACCACCCACCATATCACGCAAAGCGACATCACCACCGAAATTGCCCGCTATCGCCGCGCCATAAAAAAAGCCAAAAGCGAACTGAAAGCAATAAAATCGCAGATTCCGGAGAGCGCCCGCTCAGATATCCTCGCCTTCATCGACACCCACCTTTTGATGCTGGATGACGCAGCCTTTGTCACTATCCCCATCGACCTGATCAAGGGACAACATTACAGCGCCGAATCGGCCCTGCAGATCCAGCGCGACGCACTGGTACAGATTTTCGACGAGATGGACGACCCCTACCTGCGCACCCGCAAGGATGATGTCGACCATGTGGTAAACCTTATCTTCAAAGGACTGCTCAGCCAAGGCAGCGTCTCTGAAACTCACAGCCTGCAAGGCAAGATTATCCTCGCCCAGGACCTCAGCCCGGCTGATACCATTCTGATGAAACACCGGGGCGTCGTTGCCTTCATCACCGAATATGGCGGTCCCATGTCCCACACCGCCATTCTGGCGCGTAGCCTGGGTATTCCGGCGATTGTCGGCCTGCATCAAGCCACCCGGTTGCTTAAGCATGGCCATCCCATCATTGTCGATGGCGACACCGGATTGGTGATTACCGGAGCAGACGAGACAACACTAGCCACCTACCAGCAGAAGATTGTCTATCAAAAGGCCCATGCTGATCGCCTCACTCGATTGATTGGACAACCCGCCATCACCCGCGACGGCCAGCAGCTCACACTAATGGCCAATATCGAGTTACCGGAAGATATCGAAACCACCCGCACGCTGCAGGCCGATGGCGTGGGCCTCTACCGAACCGAATTTCTCTATATGAACCGCGACAGTGCCCCGGACGAGGATGAGCACTACAGCGCCTACCGCTCGGTGGTTGAAGGGCTTAATGGCATACCGGTAACAATCCGCACCCTTGATCTCGGCGCCGATA
>JAKSCN010000353.1 GCA_022360595.1 Chromatiales bacterium | reverse complement strand
TCACAAACGGGCGCGCAGTGGCGCCGCCGGGGATCACCTGCATCATCGGCGTTTCGACTTCCAAGAAGTCTTTACTATTGAGGTAGCTGCGGATGAACTGAATCACCTGGGTGCGAATCCGAAAAGTGTCTCGCGACTCATCGCTCATGATCAGGTCGAGATAGCGCTGACGGTAGCGCTGCTCCTGGTCGGTCAGGCCGTGGAACTTCTCGGGCAACGGGCGCAGCGACTTGGTGAGTAGACGGATATCGTCGCAGCGCACCGAGAGTTCACCGGTTTTGGTCTTGAACAGCACACCCTCGGCCGCGATGATGTCACCCACATCCCACTCTTTTTTGAACTGGGTGTTGTAGAAACCTTCAGGCAGAGCGTCGCGCTGGACAAAGAGCTGGATCTTTCCCGACATATCCTGGATATGGGCAAAGCTCGCTTTACCCATGATGCGGCGGCTCATCATACGGCCCGCCACTTTCACCCGTAGCGCCAGCGCTTCCAGCTCTTCGGCGGACTTCGCTTCGTACTGAGCATGCAGATCTGCGGCGATGTGATCGCGTCTGAAGTCGTTGGGAAAGGCGACTCCACGCTCGCGGATCTGATTCAGTTTTTCGCGGCGTTGGGCGATCAGTTTATTCTCGTCCAGGATCTCTTCAGACATAGTGTTCTCGATTACTTTTACAACAGATGATCAGAGGCCGCTCTTCAGGCTTGCCTCGATGAATTGGTCAAGCGCGCCGTCCAACACCGCCTGGGTGTTGCCGGTCTCCACATTGGTGCGCAGGTCTTTGATACGCGACTGATCCAGCACATAGGAGCGGATCTGGCTGCCCCAGCCGATATCGGACTTAGTCTCTTCCAGGGCCTGCTGATCGGCGCTACGCTTCTGAATCTCTAGCTCATAGAGCTTCGCCTTTAGCTGTTTCATCGCCTGATCTTTATTCTTGTGCTGGGAGCGGTCATTCTGGCACTGCACCACGATCCCGGTGGGATTATGGGTGATACGCACCGCCGACTCTGTACGGTTAACGTGCTGACCGCCGGCACCACTGGCGCGGTAGACATCGATGCGCAGATCGGCCGGATTGATCTCCACCTCGATGGAGTCATCGATTTCAGGCGATACAAACACCGCCGCAAAGGAGGTGTGGCGACGGTTGCCGGAATCAAACGGCGATTTACGCACCAGACGGTGCACACCGGTTTCGGTGCGCAGCCAACCGAAGGCGTACTCACCCTCAAAACTGATGGTCGCCGACTTGATACCCGCCACATCGCCGGGTGAGCACTCCATCAGTTCGGTTTTGAATCCGTGATCTTCCCCCCAGCGCAGATACATACGCAGGAGCATCTCAGCCCAGTCCTGGGCCTCGGTGCCGCCCGAGCCAGCCTGGATATCGAGGAAAGCGTTATTGGCGTCCATCTCTCCGGAAAACATCCGGCGGAACTCCAGCTCGGCCACTTTACCTTCAAATACTTCAAGATCGGTGACAACTGAATCGACCGTCTCTTCATCGCCCTCTTCGACCGCCATCTCCAGCAGATCCCGGGCGTCGGCCAGCCCTTCGGTCAGCTCAGTAATGGTGTTGACCACCGCTTCCAGGGAAGCGCGTTCCTTGCCCAGGGCCTGGGCCCGCTCTTGGTCGTTCCAGATTTCCGGGTCTTCCAGCTCGCGCAGAACCTCGGTCAGCCGTTCCTGCTTTTCAGGGAAGTCAAAGATACCCCCTAAGGGATTCGGAACGCCCCTGTAATTCACTGATTTTGTTATTAATCGGATTGATATCCTGCATGGTCGACCTCTCACGAAAGAAGCGCGAATATTACACTACAACCTAAGGACTGTTAACACCAATTTGATTGCCACTGCTCCATCTAAATGAAGCACCTCTTGAGGTTACACATCACAGGTGTGGAACAACCAAATTGCGCTCCTCGTCTCTTGATTGGTGCATTTTTAGGCTCAACTGTGGCAATCAAATTGGTGTTAACAGGCCCGAGAAGAGTCCCCGCGAGTCACCGAACTTATCATTCGACCCACTCGGGTAACGAAAAGTATAGAAAGACCAGTATCACGCAAATGATAAAACGCATAAAAGGCAAGGTTGTTCTCAGTGGACTAATATGTACTAATCAGGGGAAAGCCAGATAGAAGTGCATGGCAAAATAGCAATCACAATACCCACATGCTCATGGAACTCGATCTGAATAAATTCCGTACTCTGAACCCAGTCAACGAGCTATTCGAGGAGAGCCTTCTATTTCTGGCCGAACACGCCAGAATAGAGCGCCAACCCTACAGCACGGTGGTCTGTGATATTGGTAAGCAACGCCATACCGCCCTCTATCTGATGGCCGGTAAGGTGCTGCTGATCGATGATGATGAGAAACAGCAGCTTATCAGCGCCGGTTCAGAGCGCGCACTCAGCCCGTTGCTCAATGCCGGTCCCGCCAAATACCGTATTCAGGTCGCCTCCAATATCGCCACCTTTGTGCGGATTGATCAGAGCCTCCTCTATCGTCTGCTCTCCTGGGAGCAGTTGTCACCCGACGAACCGGCGGTTAGCGAAGAGGAGCTGACCGAAGGGCCTAGCCTGGAAGATAGCCAATGGATGATGGCAATGCTTCAGACCAAGGCGTTCCGCAAGCTGCCCGCGGCCAACATCCAAAGCCTGTTCGAACACATGGAGGAGATCACTGCCGAGGCTGGCGAGGTGATCGTCTCCATGGGTGATCCGGGCGACTATTTCTACGTGATCAAAGAGGGGCGCTGCCGGGTCTCTCTGCCCTCGACCTCCGGTGAAATGGTGCTGGCTGAACTGGGACGCTGTAGCAGTTTTGGTGAACAGGCACTGATCTCTGATCAGCCGCGCAACGCCACCGTCAGCATGCTGACCCAGGGTAAACTGATGCGTCTATCCAAGGATGATTTTATTCGCCTGTTGGAGAAACCGCTACTCGACTATCTCAGCTATGAGCGCTGCATGGCTGAGATCCACGCTGGCGCCATTCCCGTTGATGTGCGATTCAGAAGTGAGTTCGAGAAAAAAAAGCTTAAAAATGCGATAAATATACCGATACAACATCTAAGGGCCCGTATTCAAAATCTGGATGCCAGCAAGACGTACATCCTCTATTGCAACAACGGACAGCGAAGCACCACTGCGGCATTTTTACTGAGCCAACAGGGGTTTAACGTACATGTTTTAGAGGGAGGTTTATTGCACGCATAAGGTGGCACAACTCCTCAATGAGCACTGGAAACAGGTATTACAACCAGCTGATATTATTTGCTTTTTCATGGCTATTTATACAGTCAGCAGCTACTGCACCAGGTGATATTCTATTCAGTGACAACTTTGAAAATGGGATATCCCAATGGACGCGTTCAAACAACGGTCGAGCAGGCATTGGCACCCACACTTCGAACTCTCCCAGTCACTCCCTCTATCTCTATAAGGATACCGTTTGGGTCACCAGTGACGCCATCAACGCTGCTGTGTCCAACGCCGACCTCACCTTGTGGCTGAGGCGGGGGCATGACTCATTCAGTGAGGAGCCTGAGGATAACGAAGATCTGTTGATTCAATACCGGGACAGCAGTTCAAATTGGGTCACGCTGGGCACCTTTTTGGGCAGTGGCACACCGGGAGAGATATACAACCTTAGCTATTCACTCCCCACACAGGCACTGCACAGCAATCTGCAGATTCGTTTTTACCTCCTCCAGGGAAGTAATGGTCAATACGACTTTTGGCATATCGACGACGTTGTCATTACCGAAGGGGGAACAGTTACGCTCAACCCGCCGATCGGCGACTGGCGCTTTGACGAACTCTCTTGGAACAGCACCCCGGATGAAGTACTTGACTACAGTTGCAATGACCATCATGGCACCGCATTCAACACCTCTCCGGTAGCGGGTGTTATCTGTAACGCCGCCGATCTCAGTGCAAACAGCACCAGCGACTATATCACCCTGGATGGCGCCGTCATGAACGGTCTCAGCGACTTCACCGCCTCGGTCTGGGTAAGAACCAATGACAGTAGTGACTCAACCATCCTGTCGGCAGCATCCGGCAGTGGCTCATTAGGGGCGAATGAGGCAACTTGGTATTTTCGAAGCAACAGTCAGTTTTGGCCGACCATCACCGCCTCTCCTTTCGATGATAATACCCGGCTTGGCGCCAGCGGTGGTTTTAGGGACAACGCCTGGCACCATCTGGTATGGACCCGTGACGCCTCCGCCAGAACCAGTTGCTTCTATGTCGACAGTGCACTCCGGGGTTGTGCCACTCATCCCGATAGCAATGACAGCAATCCCCTCAGCGTAATGGATAATGGGCTCTATATTGGCCAGGAGCAAGACTCCGTCGGCGGTAGCTTTGAGCTCGATCAGGATTGGGAGGGGCTGCTGGATGAGCTACTGATCTTCTCCGAAGCCTTCAATAGCACCGAAATCCGCACCCTCTATAACCATCAGCTGAATGGCAACAACTGGGATGGCAGCCCCCGGGTATGCGGACTCTCTCCCTGTAGTAGCCTTGACCACTATGAGATCAGCCTTACCTCCCCCGGTGTCACCTGTGAAGCCGAGCCGGTAATCATCACCGCCATTGGCATCGACGGTAACCCCTATGCGCCGGGCGCAGGCCACACCATCACCATCACCACATCACCCAATGCGGACAACTGGTCACTGATATCAGGTAACAGCGTCTTAACCAACCTCGGCTCGGGTCAGGCCAGCTAAGTATTTGACGGCACCGAAAGCGAAATCCCGCTTGGACTACAGCGGTTGACACCCACTCCTGTGGGCAACCCGATCAATATCGATATCACTGACACCAACGGCATTACTGAATCAAGCAGCGCTGATCCATCACTGACCTTTGTCGATACCGCCTTTCGTTTCTATGCCGATGGCGTCTCTTCGGCCATCGGGCCTCAACTGGCGGGTAAAACGTCAACCCTCACCCCCGGTAATCAGGCGCTAACGTTGCGGGCGATCCGCACAGACACCGCTACCGGCGCCTGTACTGCAAGGCTGACCGGATCACAGAGTGTCGAGATGGCATTTGAGTGCGACAACCCGTCCAGTTGTAAAACAGCCAATGGCGTATCAATTTCAGGTACCGCTGTACCGGGCAATTCCCAGGGAAACGTGAGCAGTTATGGCGCCGTCAATCTGGTTTTTGACGCCAGTGGCAGCGCCCCTTTCACTCTCAACTATCGTGATGCCGGGCGCATCGTCCTGCACGCCAGGAAAGATCTGCCTGCTACAGCACAAGAGCCGGCATTCACCCTCTCGGGCAGCAGCAACATCTTCACCGTATCGCCCGCCGGACTCTGTATCGAGACGACGGATGCCGGTGCCGACTGCACACTCCCCTATGCCAGTTGTTCTGGTTTTAGAAAAGCGGGGGAAGGATTCAACCTGATAGTCAAAGGCGTTACCTGGGAATCATCCGGCGAGACCAACAGCGACTTCTGCACCGGAAGCAATAGCGTCACGCCCAACTTCTCACTCAGCTCCATCGCCATTCAACCGACTCTGTTGGCGCCGGCGGGGGGACATAATGGCACCTTCGGCACCGGCAGTATCGACATCACCAGCGGTAATGATGGAGAACGCACCTTTCAGCAGCAGTACTCCGAAGTGGGCGCAGTTACCGCCACGGCCAATCCACTGATCAGCTACTTCGGCGAAACCATTCAGGCCTCCACCAGCGAACCGATTGGACGCTTCTACCCCGCCCGCTTCCAGGTCACAGCCAATACTCCCACTTTCAATAACGCCTGCGAAGGGGTTAACACCACCGCCTTTACCTATCTGGGACAAGAGCCGACAACCGGTGGCTTTGGCTATGCCGTGGACCCGGTATTCACGATCACAGCACAGAATCTGGGTGGCGTCTTCACCCGGAATTACGGTGGCAGCTTCTGGAAACTCAACACCGCTCTAACCAACAGGACGTTCAGTAACGATACAGTTACAACGGCCAGCTTCAGCCGTGAGGTGACCGGCAACACCAATCTAACAGGCGATGCCGATTATGACGCAACACCACCTGAAATCTCTCTCAGCGATTCTCTGTTTATGTACAGTCGCCCGGTGGCAGAAGAGCCCCCCTTCAGTGCGCTGGTTGACCTGGCACTGCAGGAGTCGGATTTAACCGACAGCGATGGCGTCTGCTACACAACAACCGGCGCCAGTTGCAACACCAATGACGGTGACAGTGGTGAGACTTTCATCATTGAGGATATCACTGGCGCACTGCTCCGTTACGGCAGAGGCTTTGGCCATGACAGCTACGGCACCATGGGCAACAGTGGTGAGTATATCGATGTCACCGTCGGCACCCTCTTCTGGAACGGCAGTCAATGGGTGATCAATAGCGATGACGGCTGCACCAACGGCAACCTCAACTACAGCTCCGCAGAGCTGTTCAACTACAGCAAAACCGACAGTGGCGTCAGCACCAATGCAACACCACCACCGGCCTTAACGGTGACCGGTGGTGAACAACAGATCCGCTTAACGCTGCAGACAGACACCAATGGCGGGCAGACAGTGGTGACACCCAGCTTTCCGAGTTGGCTGACAGGCGGGCCGTCCGCCACCGCGCATTTCGGTATCTACCGGGGTGATGACCGTTTCATCTACTGGCGGGAGGTGGAATGAGAGAGCAGCGCGGTTTTACCCTGATCGAACTGATAACAGTCATGATTATTGCTGGCATTATCGCCCTCTATGCGGCGCCACGCCTTACCTCAAAGATCTTCAATGTGCGTGCCGCAGCCGGCGAGTTGGCCGAAGCGATCAAATACGCACAAGAGATGTCGATGGTGCATAGCGGTGACACCCATTACAGGATTGAGCTGCAGGCCAATAGCTACCGCCTCACCCAAGGCGGCGCCGATATCCCGGACCCACTCACCCAGACAACACCCTTCAGCGGTAGCTGGAGCGATATCAGCTTGAATCAGATCGGCACAATCACCTTCGACAGTCGCGGTAGACCGACCTGTAGTGGTGGATTGGCAGCCTGCTCCACCCCTGCCGACACTGATCTCAATATTGTCCTAAGCGCTGGTTCCGATAGCGTTACCGTGACGCTGGCGCGGCTCACCGGGTATGCCTATGTCCAGTGAACGCGGTTTTACCCTGATCGAGGCGGTTATCTTCATTGTGATTGTCGGGATCGCTGTCACCGGCATGTTGCTGATGTTCAGTAAGAGCGCCGAAAACAGCCACTCCCCACTGATTCGGCAAAAAGCCATTGCGGTGGCCAGCGCCTATATGGATGAGATTCTCGGTAAGCGTTGGGATGAAAACACACCGCTAGGCGGTGGCTGTGTGATCACTGGTGCCGGCAATTGCAGCAGTAACTGGATCACCGCCACGAGCTATGCAATCGGCAATATTGTGGTGCCAACCAGCTCAAACGGTCACAAATACCGGGTACTGGTAGCGGGTGTATCCGGCGGCTCTGAACCCGCCTGGCCTACCGATGGCAGCAGCCTGACTGACGGCACCGTCACCTGGGAGGATCTTGGCGATCACACCGCCACCTCCAACTGTGGCGCCTCCCCCAGCAACTGTGGACCGGATGGCGAGAACCGATCGACCTACGACGATCTGGATGATTTCAACGGCCTCACTGACAATCCACCCCAATATCCCGACAGCGCCGCCGCGGATGGCGACTCCCCGATGCCCGGCTACAACGGCTTCAACATCCAGGTGAGTGTTACCGCCCAGGTCTGGCAAGGCGTTCCCGCCAACGATGTGCGTCGTATCGTGGTCACCGTCACCACCCCGATGAGTGAGAATTTTGAACTCACCGCATACCGATTGAACTTATGATGAGGGGTTCTAGACAACAGCGGGGTTTTACCCTGATTGAGATGATCACTACGGTGGTGATTATTGGCATCATCGCCGCGGTCATCACTCCGGTGATCAACATTGCCATGCGCAGTTACGCAGATACCGAAGCACGACATGATCTCACCGCCCGTGGCCGCATCGCCATTGAGCGTATCGCCCGCGAACTGCGCCACGCCGTTCCCAACAGCATATCGATCATTAACGACGGCACCGGCCAGGAGGGCATAGAATTTCTCTCAGCACGGACCGGAGGGCGCTATGTGGCGGCGATCGATAATTTTGGCAGCGCCTTCAGCGTGGTTGGCCGGCGTTTTGAAAAAGGTGTCAGCCGTACCGCGCTCTACCTGATTGTCCCGGGATTGAGTTTTCAGAGTGGCGATCATCTGGTGATCGGAAACGGTTCACCCACCGCATTAAGCACCGGCGCCACAGTTGTGCCAATCTCAACTATCTCGGACACGCTCCTCGCAACCGACGGCACCGCGGACGGTAAGGTGGTCACCTTTGGCGCCCATACCTTCCCCAATAACTCACCGGGGAAACATGCCCAGATAGCCGATTACACCCATGAGGTGGGTATTGCCGGCGATGGGTTACATTGGCATCGTAACAGTGGTATCAGCCATTTTGATTTGGCCCAGGACTGGAGCGCGGCCGACCCTCTATTGGTGCATGGCGTTACCGGCGTCAACTTCACCTATATCCCGGGTACACCTCAATCCACAGGCACCCTGAGAATCGAACTGGCTTTGGCTAACGATAAAGAGTCTATCGAGCTATATCATGAAATACAGATCAGAAATACACCCTGACAAGAGAATACCGTCCGGGAAGCTTGCCGCTCAGCAAAAAGGGGTATCGGTAATCGCGGCCATTTTCCTGATTACCGGACTTGCGGTGTTGGGAGCACTGTTGACTCGATTGACCGCCACCGGTAATGCCATTGTGATCAATGAATGGTACTCGGCCCAAGCCCTCTACAGCGCCGAGAGTGGTATCGATTGGTCCGCTTACACTATTCTCCAGGGGGGAGCCGGTACAGCAACAAACAGTAGCGTGCTGACCGACCGTGCCTGGTTTACCACCACCGTCAACAGCACCAGTATTGGCGGCAAAACACTCTACATCATCAACAGCCGGGGCACTGCGGGTACAGCGGTCGCCAGCCCCATGGTTCAACGTCAGGTTGAAGTCCAATTCATGCCCTAGGGCCTAAGATCACAATAGATCAGCGCTTCTCACCAACAGCCTTCTGTTTCCTTACTCTCCCAAGCCCCAAACTAATTCCATACTACTCAGGGTTCTGTAGGGCCTGTTAACACCAATTGGAGTATCACAAGCATAAAAAAGGGGTGGCAAGCCACCCCACACTAGCGTATGTCGCTCAGCATTAGTTATTTACAGTCACAGCACCTGTCGTAACATCGTAGTCAATCGTTTTTGTGGTATCGCCGTTGTAGGTATAG
>JAKSCN010000141.1 GCA_022360595.1 Chromatiales bacterium | reverse complement strand
GCGGGTTTACCAGGCATGGCAACCTCCTTGTTACTGCTAAGAATCCTTGAATACTGATGAGGTGGGTTGAGATAGCCCAGCCGCTATGGCGGGTCATTATGGGGTAGGTGCATTCAGCATTTTTTTAGCTGTGTCACAGTTTTTTATTCAAACTTGGTTTTTCAGTGGTATTTAGGGTCTTTGGCTGAGCATTTTGGGGAAATGCCTTAGCTGTTGGTAATTGTTTGTGTTCAATCTTTATATGAACAAAATGTCATGCCCTGCATAGTCAGTGGAACGATCCATTCAATTCTTTTTGGCTTTCAATATTGATCTACGTCAACAAGCCCCTCCTAACTGCGCGGTTTAACAGGGTTTTAACCTAAATCAAAAAACTGGCCCATTTTGTGCAAAAACAAAGGACGGCTCAGACCGCTGGATAAAGAAAAGGTTCCGGCGACCTGATTCGCATTTTTCGGAACACCGATTAAATAAAACTGACCTGGAGGAAATCCAATGGGTGTACGAGTCACAACAGGGCGAACCCTCCTAGCCGCAGTAATGGGGCTTGGAGTTGCGTTTAGCGCTCAAGCTGCCGAGTATCCGGATATCGGACCCTTGCCGCAGCTTAAAATCAATAAAGCAAAAGCCGAACTGGGGAAACGCCTGTTCTTTGATAAGCGGTTGTCAGGGGATGCTGCTATCTCATGTGCTACCTGCCATGTACCTGAAAACAGTTATGGCAGTACCGAAGCGCTGTCTCCCGGTTATCCTGGCAATGGTCATTTCCGTAACGCTTCATCGCTGATCAATACCGCGCATAAAAAGGTATGGAACTGGGATGGTCGTATCGGTACCAATTTGAACGATATGACCCGTGAGATGCTCACGGAAGATTACATCATGAATATGGATATGCGGATCATGCAGGAGCGTGTTAAGCAGGATCCTCTCTATGTGCAGATGTTCAAAGATGCCGGTTATGGCGAGCCTTCCAACGGTTCTGTTCGTAAAGCCATTCCAGAGTATTTGAAGATGCTGACTTCCAAGGGCTCACCATTCGATAAAGGCACTATGTCCGCTTCCGCCAAACGCGGCATGAAGCTGTTTAAAGACAAGGCTGGCTGTATCCAGTGCCACAATGGCCCGCTGCTGACTGATCAGAAAGCACACAACACCGGTGTGCAGGAGAACTTCGATGTTTTCATGGATCCCATGAATCATCAGGCCTTCATTGCTTTTACCATGTTCCAGGGTATTCCCAACTACATGAATCTGAAACGCGATCCAGGCTACTACAACGTCACGCTGCTGGAAGAGGACATGGGTAAGTTCATTACGCCTTCTCTGCGTGAACTCAAGTACTCAGCTCCCTACATGCATAACGGTATGATCAAGACTCTGGCTGGCGTAGTTGACTTCTATAACCAGGGTGGCGGTAAAGATAGCCGTAAGAGCGACCTGCTGAAACCGCTGAAACTGAGCAAGCAAGAAAAGAAAGACCTCGTGGCTTTCCTCGAAGCGCTCTCCGGTGACCAGTTGACCAGTGGCCAGTATGTCTGGAAAGAGGCGTATCCGTCTGAATATCCAGTTATCGCTGACTGGACAAAAGTCCGTAACTAATGGAGGTAATGACCATGCGTATGAAGAAATTTGCTCCTACCCTGGTTGCTGTCGCCGTTGCTGCGGTATTAGCAGGTTGTCAGTCCCAGGCGATGAAGTCCGAAAAATCTGCGATGCCTGCTAAAGAGAAAGCGCCTGCTGCGAAAATGGCCATGAAGAGTATGGCGCCGCCAGCACTGGCGCCTCTGGGTGAAGCCCCTATTCCGCCAGACAACAAACTGACCGATGCCAAAGTTGAGCTCGGTAAACTGTTGTTCTTCGATCCACGTGTCGGCGGTGACGCCTCCACCGGTTGCTCAACGTGCCATGAGCCGGATCAGGGTTGGGCCTGGGCCGAAGACTTCTCCCGCGGCTATCCAGGCACCGTTCACTGGCGCAACAGTCAGTCGATCATCAACAGCGCCTACTTCCCCCGTCAGTTCTGGGCCGGTTCCGCCTCCTCCAACGAAAAGCAGGCCAAGGCCGCGGCGAAAGGTGGTGTAGCGGGTAACGGTGAAGATGACATCATGGAAGCGCGCCTGGCGTTGATCCCTGAGTATCGTCAGCGCTTTAAAGATGTATTCGGTACTGAATGGCCGCTGATCGATGATGTTTGGCACGCTATATCCGCCTTCGAACGCACCATGAACACCACGGGTGAGTACGAAGTACCGCTGGATAAATACCTGAAAGGCGATAAAGCAGCACTGAGTGAAGAGCAGCTACGCGGTATGGCGATCTTCAACGGTAAAGGCGGTTGCATCAACTGCCATAACGGTGATCTGACTACCGACCTCGATTATCACAACATCGGTGTTCCAGCGAATAAACGTTGGGAAGAGGATGGCCTGGCGCAGATCACCTTCCGTTTCGAACAGTATGCCAAAGGGCAGACCGAAGAGGGTTATCGCACCGCCAAGTCCGACTGGGGGTTCTACTACCGCTCCAAGAACAAGTGGGATAGAGGTAAGTTCCGTACCGCGCCTCTGCGCTACATCGCTTACACCGCGCCCTACATGCATAACGGCGTCTTCTACACCCTGGAAGAGGTTGTCGACTTCTATGATCGCGGTGGTTTTGATGAGGAAGGCCGTACCACTAACTTCCCCGAGAACAAGAGCCCTCTGATCAAACCTCTGGGTCTGACCGACCAAGAGAAAGAGGATCTGATTGCGTTCCTGGAAGCATTCTCCGGTCCTGAAATCACCATGGAGAAACCTGAGCAGCCACCTTACGCTCCTCTGTTTACCCTGGCCGATCTGAAAGCCGCACAGGAGGCAAAGTAATGACTGATCTTAAGAAAAAAGACGAAACTGCGGCTGAACATGGCAAATGCATGTTGAACCGTCGTCAGTTCCTGATGTATTCAGGTTCTGCCGCGGCGGCGGCCAGCACTATCTCCATCAGCCTGTTTCCCGGGCAGGCTCAGGCCAAGGCGCGCGTGGTCGGTTATCCGCGCAAGTTTGTGGCCAAGCTGAGTCAACTGCAAGAGAACAAACCGTTGGATTTCAGCTATCCCGATGATGGCCCCAACTCACAGTGCTTTGTTGTGAAGATGGATGGCGCCAAAGCGGGTGGCGGTATCGGCCCCCAGCGTGACGTTGTGGGATTCAGCTATCTCTGCACCCATCAGGGTGGTTTCCTCAACGGCAAATACCAGGCTGTTGGTGAGCACCGTGTACTCGGTCAGTGCCCGCTGCATCTCTCCACATACGATCTGACCCGTCACGGCATTATCGTGTCAGGCCAGGCCTATCAGAGTATCCCTCAGGTTCTGCTAGAGCTGGATGGTGATGACATCTATGCCGTCGGCATGATGGGTCTGCTGTTTGGTCGTAACGATAACCTGATGGAAGGCTAGGAGGAGATAGACAATGGCAACTAAGTATTACCTTCCCGCGGATAAAGCTCCGCTGCCTCCCGTAAATGCGGAAGTGCTGACCACCTGCTGTGACTACTGTATCGTCGCCTGTGGTTATAAGGTCTATCGCTGGCCTGTCGGCACCCCAGACGGGGGCAAGAAAGCGTCTGAAAACGCCTTTGGCGTTAACTTCCCTTCCGGTCCCCTGCAGGCTTGGGTAGCACCTACTCAGCATAATGTGGTGATGCATGAAGGGCGTCCACACAATGTAGTCATTATTCCCGATAAAGACTCGAAAGCGGTCAACTTCGGGGGTGACTCATCCATTCGTGGCGGCTGTATCGCTGAGAAGTGCTACAACCCGGATAAACCCACCTGCGATCGTCTGATGTCGCCGATGATCCGGATCAACGGCACCTTGCAGCCTGTCTCCTGGGATATGGCGCTGGATGTGGCAACGGACCTGATGAAGTACACCGTCAAAGAGTATGGCGCCAATGCCTACGGCATGAAGATCTACTCTTACCAGTTCGTGGAAAACACCTACGCCGGCCAGAAGTTTGCCCGCCGTAGCATGAAGACCGCCAACTGGACCATGCACGACACGCCAGCCAACGTGACCTCCACACCTGGTTTTCGCGATGCCGGTTTCGATAACTTCGGTCCCTCTTATCAGGACTGGGGTGATGCGGAAGTACTGATGATCTGCGGTACCGACCCCTACGAAACCAAAACCATGATCTTCAACCAGTTCATTCGTCCTGCGATTGATATGGGACAGAAGACCATTTGGTTGAATGTACGTGAGACTGCCGGTATCGCCTACGCCAAGAGCCGTGGTAATGCCCTGTTCATTCAGCTCGATCCCGGTACGGATACCCCTGTGCTCGGCGCCATTGCTCGCGTCATTATGGAAAACGGTTGGGAAGACAGTGAGTGGATCAAGAAGTGGGTCAACAACAAGTGGGAGTCCAGCTCCGGTTTCGGCCAGGGTACCCGTAACACTCCATGGCAGTGGCGCACCACTTGGGGCAAATTCCAGACCAAAGGCTTCGAGGATTACAAGAAGTGGAATTTTGCTCAGAAAGAGTACGATCCAAAAGTGGCTGCAGAGATCGCCAACATCCCTGTTGAACAGATCTATCAGGCTGCCGAGTGGATGGCCAAGCCGAAGGCTGACGGTTCACGTCCAAAGACCTCTCTGGGCATTGAGAAAGGCTTCTACTGGTCTAACAACACCGGTAACACCAACGCTGTCAGCTCACTAGCCACTATCTGTGGCGCTGGCGGCCGTCCGGGTCAGGTAGTTGGCCGTTTCGGTGGTCATCAACGTGGTGGCACCAGCGGTGGTGGTTATCCACGGAACAAGTCCGCGCAAAAACGTCCGGGCCGTCGTCGCCAGGCGCTCGATTGCGACCGTTACTTCTACTCCGGTAACACCCGTTTTGCCCATGTGGTGGGTACTACCTGGATTCAGGCCATGTGTGGTTCCGCAGGCTTGAACGCCAAGTTTGAAGAGCTGGTGACCAATAGCCCCCATCAAGTACGCTCTTACGACAAAGAAGAGATCGTCGCTACGTTGAAAAAACGTATGGATGATGGCGGTACCGTGGTGCTCAACCAGGATATCTACCTGCGTGATCCTATTGGTTCCAAGTTTGCCGATATTGTTCTGCCGGCGGCAACCTGGGGTGAGGAGGACTTCGTGCGCGCCAACGGTGAGCGCCGTATCCGCCTCTACTCCAAGTTCTACGACGCTCCAGGTGATTCCAAACCTGATTGGTGGATCTTTGCTCAACTGGGTAAACGTATGGGGTTTGATGGCTTCGATTGGAAAAACTCCAACGAAGTGTGCGAAGAGTCCTCACGCTTCAGCCGCGGTAACCGTAAGGCTTACCACATGGTTAAAGTGGCGGCTCACGCGGAAGGTAAAACCCTGCATGAGAAATTGCGTGAACTGGGCACTGAAGGGGTTCAGGGGCCAACCTTCTACAACTATAAGACTGGCGAGCTGCTAGGCACTGTCCGTCTGCACGATACCACTGTGACTGAAGAGCAGATGGTGGCGGAAGGCCGTACTCAAGGCGCCAATATGGTTAACAAGAAGGGCACGCACTTCAATTCACAGACCGGTAAGGTGAACATCCAGAAGCATCCCTGGAGCCTGTTCTCCGACTACTGGGCGTGGATGAAACCTAAAG
>JAKSCN010000276.1 GCA_022360595.1 Chromatiales bacterium | reverse complement strand
TTGTAGCTGGTGTCGTCTTCGTAGCGTTGCTACTCGATATCACTGCTGGGTCCGTTCTACGCATCATAAGCATCAGCGCTGCAATCCTGTTAGTACTCCTATCGCTCGTATTGTCATTCAGCTTTCCGGTACAGACACTGCCATCGCCAGATGGCCCCAATGCTGTCGGGGCTGTGATGATAGACCATGATTACTCACTATCCCCTGAGACTGTACCGCCGCGACGGCTTTCTCTCAAAGTTTGGTATCCTGCTTCAATTGAAGACAGCGCGCGATATAGTCGGGAAACTCTTTGGAGCGAGTTCAATAATCCATCAAGTTTTTCAGCGATAGAACGATTCTTTGCCTCTTACTTAAAAAATATGAAAACGAACACCTTCCAGCACGCGCCAATGAAAGCGGATAGCGGGAAGCTACCCATACTGATCTATAATCATGCATTACTCTCAATCGCGTCAGAAAACACGTTCCTGATGGAGTACCTTGCCAGCCACGGCTATGTAGTTATCAGTATTCGACATAAGGACCAGAGAGCCGAATATCACGCTTTGCAGAATAGCCTGTCTGAGGATGAAAGGCTGAAAGAAGTTGAAAACTATGGGAAGCTGGCTGGCGATCTGAATCGAAGCGAACGTGCAAAAATCTCCTTGGAAATCTATCGCGAAAGTAAAACATTGGCTGAAATCGTCAGAGCACGCGCTCGGGATAGTCAGTATGTAATTGACAATATTTCCTCAATTATGGACGCAGTACCAGGCTGCCAAGAAAACATATGTACGAATGGAAACAAAATTGGCCTTTTGGGTTTGTCACTGGGCGGCGCTGTAGCGACTGAGCTATGTAAATCTGATAAGAGGTGTGGTGTTGTTATAAACATGGACGGCGGCATTATTGGAACAAATATCGATGCAGCTGTGCCGGCCCCCTATCTGATGCTCTATAGCAAGCGTCATTTAGGAGGAAACGACTTTCTTAAACAGGCAACTGGGGAAAACTATGAGGAGAGGGTAATAACTGGAGCTGACCATCTGGATTTCCACGATGCCTCCTTTGTACTTCCAGGGCTGCGTTTTATCGGTTTGCTTGGGTCAATTGGCGGAGACGAAATGATCCGCCAAAAAAATATACTCATCAGGGAATTCCTGGATCAAAAACTTAAGCACTAACGAAACGAAATTGCAGTTATTACTTGAAACCGCGGTATGTCTCGTCATGCGCGTCCGTTATTGGTTGGTTTTTTATTAGAGCTGGTGTTAACAATAGATAGTCAAGCGTATACTTTGAGAAGTTTTTGCTTTCAGATAAGGATGAAATCATATAATAGAGAGTCAGTAGCATAGTTAGTGCTATACAAAAATATACTGCCTTTCTTGCTGGTAGCGTTGACGATATGCTGTCTCTCATTTTGCCAGTTTGGTTAATGGAATAGTCCGTCGTACTGATAACGTAATATTGCACTGCTTGTTCGGTATGCGCTTCGGGTTTGAAACTGAATACTACTTGGACGGCAGAGGAGTGTGTGTTCAGCCTCTTGCCGAGATGAATATTCCATAACGCCGCTAAGAGTACCAAAAAAGTGGTTATTGGAGAACTCGATTTTGTGCTTGTTGTGTTCAGACTGTGTATAGTTGGCTGGTGTACCCACTGATTCGGTTTAGCAGGATCAGTTTGAGGAGCTATACCCAATAGGAGTGTCGGATGATGAGCAACAAGATTTTTCAGGATCACTACCCGGATGATTTGAGCCATTGCTACGGTTGTGGCCGTTTGAATGAGCATGGATTGCAGTTGAAGAGCTACTGGGAGGGGGAGGAGAGCGTTGCGATCTACACGCCTGAGGAGTACCACATCGCAGTACCGGGGTATGTTTATGGTGGTCTGCTGGCCTCCTTAGTCGATTGTCACGGCACCGGGACAGCCTCCGCTGCCGCCTATCGGGAGGAGGGGCGAGAGATAGGCTCTGAACCCAATCTGCGGTTTGTGACCGCTTCACTGCATGTGGATTTTCTCCGCCCAACGCCATTGGGTGGGCCGCTTGAGGTTCGCGGAAAGGTGGCTGAGGTGAAAGGACGAAAGGTGGTTGTCGATATTACCATCGCAGCCGAGGGTGAGGTCTGCGTTAAGGGAGAGGTAATAGCGGTGCAGATACCCGCGGAGATGATGTCTTAGTGATCTGTTACTTGAGCTGTTCTAGTAGCTGATCAACAACACTCTTCAATCGCTGTTTGCTGGGGGCTGTCCCCAGCAGGACACGTAGTCCCCAGATATTGCTCATTAAGAAGGCGGCGAGGGCATCAGGGTCTTTTTCCGCTGACAGTTCACCGGCCTGTTGGGCATTGTGCAGAGCTTCCCGAAAGAGCAGCTCAATCTCATCGAAGTGGCGATTAATGTGGCTGCGGATGGCTTCATCCTTGCGTGCCAGTTCCAATACGGTGTTGACGAGAAAGCAGCTTTGGTTGGTAGCGGGATTCACCTCTGTCAGTTGCTGAAAATAGCTTCGAATACCTGCCAGCGGTGAGGCTGCCTCTGTGAGTGTCTGCTGTAGCCTCTCCCGGCTGCGTTGGCCGTAGTGATCCAGAGCTGCGAGCAGGAGCCCCTGCTTCGATTTGAATGCCGCGTAGAGACTGCCAGGCTTTAGGTTGGTTGCCGAGGTGAGATCCGCCATGCTGGTTGCGCAGTAACCCTGCTCCCAGAAGGCTCTCATCGCATTTTCCAGTACCTCTTCAGGGTTGAACTCTATCGGTCTGCCCATACTAACCTCACTCAATTTCAGCCGTAGTTTATCTTTTTTGATCGATGATTCAAAAATAATTATTGAACAATCACTCAAAATGAGCAATATTATTGAATGATTACTCAAAAACAGGTGAGGTGATTATGGGTACACTTAAAGATCAGATAGCGGCCTACGATGAAGAAAAGAAGGCCAGGGTACCGGAAGCTGTCTTGCAGACCATGGCTGAGACCACAGAGGAGCTGAAGCAGAGTGGTATCGAAGGCGGGGCTTTAAAAGTGGGCGACCAGATGCCTGATTTTCAGCTGCCGGATCAAAATGGAGAGAGTAGACGTCTTTCAGACTACCTTCAGCACGGCAAGGTGGTGCTGAATGTCTACCGTGGTGGCTGGTGTCCTTACTGCAACATGGAGATGAAGGTATTACACGACACGTTGCCGGAGATCACAGCTCAGGGTGCTCGGTTGATAGGATTGACACCGGAGCTCCCCGACAAGGCGCTCTCAACCGCTGAGCGGCATGATATTGATATCGATATTCTGAGTGATGCGGGAAACCAGGTGGCTGAACAGTTGGGATTGGTGTTCGAGCTGTCGGAAAAGCTGCGGCCTATATACGCCAAGTTGGGTATCGATATACCGGCCTATAACGGTGATGAGAGCTTCAAACTGCCAGTGCCCGCCACTTATATCGTCGGGGAAGATGGCCAGGTGCTCTACGCTTTTGTGAATGCCGATTACACCCAGCGCATGGAGCCGTTGGATATCGTTGCAGCGTTAAAGGGAAAGTGATTGTTTCAGTACACTCCAATACACAGCAGGCGAGTCGTAACAACTCGCCTGCTGTGTATTGAGGGCCTGTTGTGTATTGAAGGAAAGGCGCGCGCTATACAATAAAAGCGTTATAAGTAATCAACTAGCTATAGTATAAAGTTATTAACCCAGCACTATAAAAAATTGGGCGTCGAAAAAAGCAGTGGATTAGGATATGCTCATTAGTCGGCTGTATTCCTATATCAATATCTATAAATGGCGTTTAAATTTAGGACCTGTTAACACTGTTGTAAGCATTAACGGTAATCAAATCACGATTAACAGGCCTAATTAACTTCGAATAAGAATGTTAAGGGGGGAGGTCGTGGCTTGGTTTCTTGAGCTTTTAATGGGTATTCCAGGGCGTTTTGTCCCTTTCTTAAGCTGGATTGGTGATCTGCGCAATAAAGATACCCTGCGTGCCGATATTCTTGCGGGTGTTACTGTTGCCTTGGTGCTTGTTCCACAGTCCATGGCCTATGCCCAGTTAGCGGGCTTGCCCCCATACGTTGGCCTTTACGCCTCTTTCTTACCGCCCATCGTTGCGGCAATTTTCGGTTCATCACCTCAGTTGGCTACCGGCCCGGTTGCGGTGGTGTCGCTGATGACAGCGGCTGCGCTGGAGCCTTTGGCCTCATCGAATCCAGAAGGCTTTATGGCCTACGCGATGATTTTGGCTATTATGGTGGGGCTGTTTCAGATGTCGCTGGGTCTGCTGCGGCTTGGTGTTGTGGTGGACTTGCTCTCCCATCCAGTGGTGGTCGGCTTCACTAACGCCGGCGCCCTGATCATTGCTACCTCTCAGCTCGGTAAGCTGTTTGGTGTCAGTGTAGAGAAGGCTGAGCACCACTACGAGACGGTCTATAACACGCTGCTAGCCGCCATCGATCACACCCATGCGCCAACCCTGGCGATGGGGGTTATGGCCATTGCGATTATGGTGGGTTTGAAACGTCTGTTTCCCGCTGTGCCAAACGTTTTGGCGGCGGTGGTTATCACCACATTAACCTCCTGGCTTCTCAATTTTGAAGCCAACGGCGGCTCGGTCGTTGGGATCATCCCCGAAGGTTTGCCCAGCCTGGTTTTTCCTGAAATTAATATTGAGGTGATCGCCCAACTATTGACCACCGCGGTGGTTATTTCGCTGATCGGTTTTATGGAGGCGATTGCTATTGCCAAAGCGATGGCGGCGCAGACCCGTCAGCGTTTGGATACCAACCAGGAGCTGGTGGGCCAAGGCCTGAGCAACATTGTGTCTGGTGCCTTCGCGGGCTATCCGGTCTCCGGCTCTTTCTCCCGTTCTGCGGTCAACATCAATGCCGGCGCCAAGACAGGTTTTTCATCAGTGGTGACTGGTCTGGTTGTGGGGGTCACCCTGCTGTTCTTGACGCCACTGCTTTATCATCTACCTACTGCCACACTGGGCGCGGTCATTATTCTGGCGGTAATCAATCTGATTAAGGTCGCCCCGATTATTCATGCCTGGAAGGCTCAACCGCACGATGCGATTATCTCTATCATCACCTTTGGGTTGACACTCTATCTGGCGCCACATCTGGAGATGGGGATTGTTACCGGTGTGATTTTGTCATTGGTGGTATTTGTAATCCGAAGTATGCGCCCGCGCGTGGCGGTACTGTCACGTTACAAAGATGGCTCCATGCGTGATGTAGCCGTGCATAATCTGCCCACTAGCGAGAATATCTCCCTTGTCCGTTTTGACGGGTCGCTCTATTTTGCCAATGCTGGTTACTTCGAGAATAAAATTCTGGAAGAAGTGGCATCAAAGCCCGATTTGAAATACATCGTCATCAATGCTTCGGGCATCAACCAGTTGGATGCCACCGGCGAAGAGGTGCTGCACCATCTGGCCGAGCGCCTGAGCAGCAACGGTATTCAAATGGTGTTCGCCGGGATGAAGCGCCAGTTCATGAATGTGATCCGGCGCACCGGCCTGGTCAGCTATATGAAAGAGGAGCATTTTGTCTCTGGCGTGGAACCGGCACTGGCTTATGTTTGGGAGCAGTTGGGTGATGATTACGACACTAAAAAGTGCCCCTTACGTAGGCAGTAAGACTGTTTTTTTCTAAGCTTGAAGGCGGGAAGAGTTGAAAAACTGTTCCTGCCTTTTTATTTATTTGTATAAAAATCATTTGGTTAGGATGCATAGAGATCTTCTATGCAATTTTTCTATTGGCGTGGCTCAGAATTTCGATTGCCACGGGTTGCCGCTATCACTAGTCTCTCACCCCGGTGTACCGCGAGTTTTGGCGTGTCGGAGGATAGTTGGCCTATGGCCAAAATGACCCCTCAACTTGATGGATAGCAAACGTAATCAATAACCACAGGAATAGATATGATGAAAAAAACGTTTTCCCTGTTGGCAGGTTCGGTATTGGCGATGACGCTGGCGATGGGTGCGCAGGCAGCCGCGTTGAAAATGGCCTATGATGCCGACCCGGTTTCTTTGGATCCACATGAGCAGCTATCGGGCGGCACGCTGCAGATGTCGCACATGGTGTTCGATCCCCTGGTGCGCTGGACACAGGATCTCGGTTTTGAGCCACGTTTAGCCGAGAGCTGGGAACGTATTGATGAACGCACCGTGCGTTTCAAACTGCGCAAAGGCGTCACTTTTCACTCCGGTAACCCACTGACGACCAAAGATGTGCTCTGGACGTTCAACCGTCTGAAGAACAGCCCCGATTTCAAAGGTATTTTTGAGCCTTTCGATGCGGTAAATGTGATTGATGATTTCACTTTTGACCTGACCACCAAAGGCGCCTTCCCACTGGTACTGCACACCGCCACCTACATCTTCCCCATGGACTCTCAGTTCTATACAGGCACTGATGAGAAGGGTAAAGATAAAGGCCGTCTGGTCAAGCATGCAGGCACCTAC
>JAKSCN010000653.1 GCA_022360595.1 Chromatiales bacterium | reverse complement strand
GAGCCTGCACGCTTTAGACGCATCGGTAAGTAAGCACCCACCCTATTGGCAACTTGCTTGCCTGCACCCAAAACTGTCACGGCAGACAGAAGGCGTGGTGCTGACCACCACACCTGCCAAAAAATAGGGGCTGCTTAAGCTGAGGGCTGGGTCCAGCGTGTAATGAGTTCATGAGCAAGCTCACAGGCGGTTGGAACTGCTTCTGCAACCGCAGGGGTCATGTTATGCGACCAGTCGAGGGACTGAGGCTGAATGCCGATCAACGCCCTCTGTTTTGGCAGCTTATCGGTCAAATGGGCTATCACCATCAGATCCGCCAGACTCACCTCGTGCACACTGCTCTTGTTATTCGTGGTGACAAACCGGTCCATCTCCTCACCCTCGTAAAGACGGACAGTACCGGGCGCATCATTCAGTTGCGCGGCATCGATAATAATCAGATTGTCCGCATCTTCGATAGGTCCTGCCAATGTAAAGCTCAGGGTGCCGCCATCGAGTATCGCCACATCGCCTGACACCCCCAGTGTCTCCTGCATACGGCGTATTGCATAAACCCCTACGCCTTCATCACCGAGGAGCGTATTACCTAAGCCAAGTACCAAAGTTTTCATGAATAAAGAGAGCCTCTTTTGGTGGGATATGATTTGAACAAAAAACATAGGCTATTATCTACTCCCTGCTTCCTTATTATCGGAGGACCATCCCTGATCCTCCTCTTATTATAGGCCTGACGTTAGGCCAGCGAGTCGTCCGATATCAGACAGGGAAGATGTTAGTCGTCATCACCGCAGAGTTTTTCAGGTGCGCCTTTGACATTCCGCTCCACAGACTGGTCGCCAATTTCAACCCGGATGCTGCAGGGAACAGGGTTAGGCTTGTCGACTTCAAACTTCCACTCGCCGGAGTCTTCCACCTTGGTGGTTTTCAACAGCTTGCCGGTCGTGGCGTTGAAGAGTTTTACTCTGGCTTTGCGGGGTGCTTTGTTGCCTTCCACTTCCAATTTGCGGTCATGGGCATCCCAATCGGCAATTTGGACCCGAAAATCGGCGCCATCGTCATGATCATCGATATCGCAAGATGGGGCTTTTCTCACATTTCCCTCTTCCATCTGACCATTGATTTCGACCACGATTGTGCAAGGCACATCCTCAGCATCACCGATGGTTGCCCGCAGTCTCCATTTGCCGTTACGTCTTGCCGTGGTGGTGCCAATAATGTCACCGGTTTCGGCATCTTTGACATACACGGTAGCACCGGCAGGTGCTTTTCTACCTCTGACTCTCAGCAGCGACTTCTTCGCCTTCCATTTCGCCCGGAAGATGATGTCCCCCACGTAGGTATCATCCCTCGCAGTCACTGTGACGGTATCCGGATCACTGTCCAGCATGCCGTCGTTGACGATCAACTGAGCCACATACTTACCCTGGACATCGGCTACGAAACTGGTGGTCATCGCATCCATGGCCGACAGGGCAGCATTACTGCCAGCAGGCGCTGATACCAGAGACCACTGGTAGCTCATTGCATCACCGTTGACATCACTTGAGCCAGAGGCATCCAGAGTCACGGCATCACCCACCATGACGGACTGATCTGCGCCGGCATCGGCTACAGGTGCGATGTTGCCCGGTGCGGTAGTGATCACCACGGTATCAGGTGCACTGTCTTGCTGGCCGTCGTTGACCACGACCTGTACAACGTACTCACCTTCAACGTCCGCAACGAAGCTTGGCATTGCAGTAGCTGCATCAGACAAGGCTGCCGCACTATCTGCAGGCTTGGTGATCAGTGACCACTGATAGCTCAGAGCGTCGCCGTCCGCATCGCTGGAGTTACTGGCGTCCAGCATCACGGTATCACCGATCAGTACTGCCTGGTCGGCGCCGGCATCAGCCACTGGCGCACTGTTGCCAGATGCTGTGGTGATGGTCACGGTATCGGGCAG
>JAKSCN010000001.1 GCA_022360595.1 Chromatiales bacterium | reverse complement strand
GTTGCAGGATGCCTTTCCCCACGGTGGTTTTACCGCAGCCCGACTCTCCTACCAAAGCCAGCGTCTTCCCTCGCTCAATACTGAGTGAGAGGCCATCAACCGCCTTAACATGACCAACAACCCGCTTGAACACCCCTTTATGGATTGGAAAATGGACCGCCAGATCATTCACCTGAAGCAGCGGTTGCACCGCAGTTGGGCCATTCGGCACCGCCTCAACAGATCGCTCTTTTTTCCCTTCAGCAACTACCCTCATCACCGGTTGGGGAAAATGGCAGCGTAGCCCGTGGCCCGCGACAGGTTTGCGCCATTCAGGCACCCGCTCACCACAGAGCTCGGTAGCATAGTCACAGCGGTCAATGAAACGGCAGCCTGTGAATGCTTGACGCAGAGAAGGTACTGAACCCTTAATCACCGTCAGCTTCCGCTGGCGTTTCTCCTGCCCCGGCAGCGAGGCAAACAATTTCTGGCTGTAGGGGTGTTTTGGATCTGTGAAAAAGGTATCGCGACTCGCCTCTTCAACCAGTTGGCCGGCGTACATCACCCCTACCCGATCAGCCACCTCGGACACTACTCCCAGATCATGAGTGATCAGCAGAATCGCCATACCGGTCTGTCGCTGCAGATCTTTGATCAAATTCAGTACTTGAGCCTGGATGGTCACATCCAGCGCAGTGGTGGGCTCATCCGCGATCAGCAGTTGGGGACTTCCCGCCAGGGCCATGGCGATCATCACACGCTGCTTCATTCCACCGGAGAGCTGATGGGGATAGGATTTGAGACGCCGCTCAGGATCCGGGATGCCTACCGCCTTGAGCAACTCCAATACCCGGGCGTCAATCTCCCCTTGCGCAGAGCGGCCATGCAACTTCAGCGCTTCACGAATCTGTGCTCCGACTGTCAGCACCGGGTTGAGGGAGGTCATCGGCTCCTGGAAAATCATAGCCATGCGACCACCGCGTTCGCGGCGCATATCCTGCTCCGGCAGATCGAGGAGGTTGGTATCCCCCAGTAACACACGACCGTCCACCACCTCCCCTACCGGTGGTAACAGGCGCATAATCGACAACGCTGTCATCGATTTACCGCAGCCCGATTCACCAAGTAAGGCATAGGTCTCTCCCCGGCGAATGGTCAGATCAATTCCGTCCACCGCACGGACCGGATCATCACCGCTCCCCAGCCAGGTCTTGAGGTTTTCAACGCTTAGCAATACCTCACTCATCTCTGCCCTCATTCCAATTAGCGATTCTCACGCAAGCGCGGATCGAAGGCGTCACGTACCACATCTGAAAACAGATTGGCGGAGAGCACCAAAATAAACATAAACAACATAGATGCAGCCAACGACCACCAGACAATCGGCTCACGCGCCATCTCAAGGCGCGCACTATTGATCATATTGCCCCAACTGTTCATGGTGGG
>JAKSCN010000545.1 GCA_022360595.1 Chromatiales bacterium | reverse complement strand
GTGTGGAGAGCTTGCGTTTGCGCGATCAGTTGTCTCGCAAGCGTTCGTCAGATTCAGTGGTGCCGGTCACACTGATTTTGGAGAACGGTGAGCGGTACCCCCTGCAGGGGCGGTTGGAGTTCTCTGAAAGCACTGTGGAGCAGGGTACTGGTTCGATTACCTTGCGTGCGGTCTTTGCCAATCCTGACCATCTATTGCTGCCCGGTATGTTTGTACGGGCGCTGATTGATACCGTTCGTATTGATGACGGGCTGTTGCTGCCACCCCAAGCGGTGAGTCGTGATGCCCGGGGTCGTCCGCTGGTAATGGTTGTGGGGGCGGGCAACCGTGTTGAGCCGCGTATATTGGATGAGGCGCAACTGGTGAATGATCAGTGGCTGGTACAGGGTGGTATCAAGGTGGGCGATCAGGTGGTTGTCGCCGGATTGCAGCATGTCCATCCCGGAACGGAAGTGGTGGTCAGTGGCGGTAGTGCGCCAGATCATTCGTCTGTTCAGTCAACCGCTTTATACTAAGGGGGTAGGTCATGGCACACTTTTTTATTGACCGTCCCATCTTTGCCTGGGTATTGGCGCTGCTGATCATGATTGCCGGCGCATTGTCGATTTTTGCCTTGCCGATCGCACAGTATCCCTCCATCGCACCGCCGGCTATTTCAATTACCGCCACCTATCCCGGGGCCTCGGCGAAGACCATTGAAGACTCGGTGACACAGATTATCGAACAGAAGATGAAGGGTATCGATAATCTGATCTACATGAAGTCGAGCAGTGAGTCTATCGGCACTGCGACGGTGACACTCACGTTCAAAGCGGGCACTGATCCCGATATTGCCCAGATGCAGGTGCAGAACAAACTGCAACTGGCCACACCGCTGTTACCCGAGGCTGTGCAGCGCCAGGGCGTGCAAGTGGCTAAAGCGGTGAACAACTTCTTCATGATTCTGGTGTTTATCTCCAACGATGGCAGCATGAGCGATATCGATCTGGGTGACTACATTAAGACCAATGTCGAAGATCGGCTGAGTCGTATCGATGGCGTTGGCGATGTAACCAGTTTCACCACCCAATACGCCATGCGCATCTGGCTCGATCCCGACAAACTGCATAAGTATGGTCTGACACCGCAGGATGTGCGGGCCGCCGTGCAGTCGGAAAATGCCGAAGTGACCGCCGGGCAGTTGGGGGGTATGCCCGCTTTGCCGGGACAGCCTTTGAATGTGACGGTGAATATGCAGAGCCGTCTGCAGACGCCGGAAGAGTTCGAGACGATTTTCCTCAAGGTGGATCAGAGCGGTGCTTCGGTACGCTTGCGTGATGTGGCGCGGGTAGAGATTGGCGGTGAGAGCTATGAGCAGACTACGCGTTATAACGGTAAACCGGCTGCGGCAATGGCGCTCAAGCTTTCGACCAGTGCCAACGCCCTGGACACCTCTGATGCGGTCTACGCGGAGCTGGCGGAGATGGAGAAGAACTTCCCCGCAGGGATGGAGACCATTGTGGCCAATGAGTCGACCCCCTTTGTGCGGCTCTCCATCAAAAATGTTGTCAAGACGCTCTTGGAAGCCGTGTTGCTGGTATTTGTGGTGATGTTTCTGTTTCTGCAGAACTTCCGCGCCACCTTAATTCCCACTATTGCGGTGCCGGTGGTTCTGCTAGGTACCTTTGGAGTGCTGGCTGTATTCGGTTACTCCATTAATACGCTGACGCTGTTTGCGATGGTGTTGGCGATCGGTCTGCTGGTCGATGACGCCATTGTGGTGGTGGAGAATGTAGAGCGGGTGATGCATGAAGAGGGGCTATCACCACGGGAGGCGACGCGCCGCTCCATGAGCCAGATCACTGGTGCGCTGATCGGCATCGCGCTGGTGCTCTCGGCGGTGTTTGTCCCGATGGCTTTCTTTCCCGGTTCGGCGGGAGTGATCTACCGTCAATTCTCGGTGACTATTGTCTCGGCGATGGTGTTGTCGGTGATTGTGGCGCTGGTGCTGTCGCCGGCGTTATGCGCCACGCTGTTGAAGCCGGCAGATCAGGAGAAAGTCTCTGAGAAAGGTTTTTTTGCTTGGTTTAACCGTCAGTTCGATCGAGCTACCAATGGCTACATCAGCTCTGTTGGCGGCATTCTAAAGCGGCCGCTTCGCTTCATGTTGATTTATCTGCTGCTCTTCTCGGGGGCAGTGCTGCTCTATATGAACACACCCAGCGGCTTTCTCCCGGATGAGGATCAGGGTGAGATCTATAGCCAGATTATGCTGCCGCCAGGTGCTACTACCGAGCAGACCACCGAAGTTATCAGGAAGGTGGAAGAGTACTTTATGACTCAGGAGGCCGAGGCGGTTGAAGGGGTTGCCATGGTGGCCGGTTTCAACTTCTCGGGCACGGGACAGAATACAGCGATGGCATTCATTCGTCTGCGTGACTGGTCTGAGCGGTTGCGCCCGGATCTCTGGGCTGACGCTGTCGTAGGGCGTGCGATGGGAGCACTGTTCCCGACCAAAGAGGCGATGGTGGTCGCTTTTGGGCCACCGGCCGTGGTTGAGTTGGGCAATGCTAAAGGCTTTGACCTGTTTCTCCAGGATGGCGCGGCATTGGGACGTGAAACCCTCATGCAGGCGCGCAATCAGCTTTTGGGGATGTCTGCCCAAGAGCCCGCATTGCTGGCTGTAAGGCCCAATGGACAAGAAGAGGCGCCCATATTGAAGGTGAAAGTGGATCGCGAAAAGGCGGGCGCCTTGGGGCTTTCGCTAAGTGATGTCAATGAGACCCTCTCTGCCGCCTGGGGCAGTGCATATGTGGATGACTTCATCAATCAGGGGCGAGTCAAAAAGGTCTATATGCAGGCAGACGCCGAGCACCGTATGGCGCCGGAGAATCTGAACCGCTGGGCGGTGCGCAACAGTCATGGTGAGATGGTGTCTTTCTCCTCCTTTGCCGATATCGATTGGGGGTTGGCGTCTCCCAAGCTGGAGCGCTACAACGGCATGCCTGCGGTTGAGGTGTTGGGTGAGAGTGCGCCGGGCTGGACATCGGGACAGGCGATGGAGGCTGTTGAGCGGTTGGGCAGTCGGCTGCCAGAGGGTCTGAATATAGAGTGGACAGGGCTCTCTTATGAAGAGCGTGCCGCGGGTCAGTTTGCAATGGCCCTCTATGCGCTGTCGCTGCTGGTGGTGTTTCTTTGCCTGGCCGCGCTCTATGAGAGCTGGGTGATTCCTGTCTCTGTGATGATGGTGGTGCCGCTTGGGGTGCTCGGCACACTGTTGGCGGCCACCCTGCGTGGGATGCCTAGTGATATTTACTTTCAGGTGGGGCTGCTCACCATCATCGGTCTGTCGGCAAAGAACGCCATTTTGATTGTAGAGTTTGCCAAAGAGTTGGTGGACAAAGGTGAGTCTGTGGTCAAAGCGACATTAGCAGCAGCCCGTATGCGTCTTCGGCCGATTTTGATGACCTCTTTGGCCTTTGGCTTTGGTGTACTGCCTCTGGCGCTCAGCACTGGTGCTGGCTCAGGCAGTCAGACAGCCATCGGTACAGCGGTACTGGGTGGCATGATTGCCGCCACCGTGCTGGGGATCTTCTTTATTCCGCTGTTCTTCGTTTTGATACTGGGGCTGGGTAAAAAGTCTGCCGCTGCTGATGAGGCTGTGGCGAAGATGGATTATCAGCAGACTAGTGCATAGTTGTGTCATGACACACTGACTTGAGTCAGGTGGAAGATGGGTATTTCATCGCTGTTCCCTTATGTTCTGCCTGGCTCTCGTCAGAGTGTCACCCTCTCTCCTCATAGGTTGATGCCCGAGGCGCTATCATTAGTAGTAGAAGCTGTGTGGTAGGAAGAGAGGTGCGGTAATGGCGGCTGAGTGCGGCTGTGGTGGTGATGATGTTTATGCGCTAACGGATGGCAGGCGTCCATTTGAAAATGTGCAATCTGGATCAACAATTTCTCAAGCAGGCCTATTTTCGGCATGCCGCTCAGTATAAAATTGCCATCTTAATCTTTAATCTGGTGCCTTATTTAGTACTGAAAGTGATGAGTTGATGCAATGAGCGATGAGTTTGCAAAAGCAGCGGAACCGGTAGAGGCAGGGCCCACGGTTTCTGATTCTGAAAAGACCTTGACGATGGTGGTCTATGGGCTCCAGGCGGCTGCGTTTCTGTTTGTGATCACCCCGCTGATCGGCATTATCATCAACTACGTCAAGCGCGATGATGTACGGGGAACCTGGCTGGAATCGCACTTCCGTTGGCAGATGCGGACCTTCTGGTATGGTCTTTTGTGGAGCATCATTGGCATTATCACCACCTTTATTATCATCGGCTATGTGGTTTGGCTTGCCAATATCGTATGGATTATCTATCGCATCGCCAAAGGGTGGATACGGCTTGCTGAGAATAAGCCGATGTATAGTGAGCCATAGCTATAAGTTTTCTTAGGCCTGTTAACAGGCCCTAGACATTTTGCTCCCGTTTCCAGCGTCTTACCTTTGTGCGCGCTGATTGGTAAGGCGCAATGGTGTTAATCTGTATCCATTTGACCATTGCCCATTTTCCGCCTGTCCAGTGGCGTTGATGAGGTTTCAGCAGCTCCGCTTCAGTGAGCGATTCAATCCATTCGGTTAATTGGTTGTATAGCTGTTTAAACTCGGTTCTTAGTTGCTTCAGACTCTTTTCGTTGTGTGCCTGATAAAACGAGTTAGCCAGCTCACCCAACTGGTTCCATTTGAAACCGGATGCGGGCATATCGGGCGTGCTGCCTGACAGTTCGGTGCTGTCCCAACCTAATAACAATTGCCCCCAGCCGAGTTGATAGGCGATAACGTCGCAACAGGATATATTGCCCTCGATCCGTTTATCTTTTTCGAGGACTGGTGTCACATCGTCAAACTCAGCATCAAGTTTCTCATATGCCAGTTGCAGTTTATCCAATAGCTCTTCTTTTGATGATGGCAGTGGCATTGATGACTCCTGGTTATTTTGAGTGCCGTTTTTAGTGGAACCTTGTTTGGAAATAGTTTGCCATGGAGAGTGCCAAAAACTCAAAGTTGATTAATTAGTATAAGCGTACTAATGCGAAAAGGGATGATCTTATGGGTAAGCGAGTCTTAATTACCGGAGTAACTGGTTTTGTGGGCAGTCATATTCTTGATGTCCTAATGGGTGATGATTCACTGTCTCTTGTCGCTGCTTGTCGGAGTACAAACAATCTAAATCCCAACTTTTCAGGAGAGACAAGAATAGGGGATTTAAGAGACAGTGATTACATTGCCAGCGTCGTAAAAGATGTGGATGTTGTCTGTCACGCGGCTGCCTGGACATCACTTTGGAATCACAAGCAGTTTTCGCGGGAAAACTTTTTAACACCCTCTCTCAATATAATAGAGGCTGCTAAAAAGGCGGGCGTGAAGCAATTCATTTTTGCAAGCACTACATCGGCGGCTGCACCCGACATCTCAAAAGATGCCTTGGCAGGAGGTATTCACCGGAAATTCTGGCCCCATCTCTGTAACGTTATCGCCATTGAAAATGAACTACGTAAATCGAGCAGCTCAAGCTTTTCTGCAGTGGTGCTGCGCCTGGGTATTTTTACTGGCAAGCGGTACAGTTTGGGTATGCTTCCCATACTGTTGCCAAGATTAAAAACGCATTTAGTCCCTTGGGTAGCTGGTGGAAAAACACATGTACCATTGGTGGATGGTCAGGATATTGGACAGGCATTTTTTAGAGCGGTAACCCATGAAGGCCTGTTTGGGTATGAAGCGTTTAATATAGTAGGTCAAGAGCAGCCGACTGCTAAAGAGCTGATTGGATTTATTCATTCAGAATTCAGTTATCCTAAACCACACTTCAGTGTGCCGTTTGGCATAGCCTACGCTTTTGCCTGGCTAATGGAGAAGATTGACCCCGTTGTTCCATGGGAACCCTTGGTGATCCGAAGCATTATTCATCTGCTGGAAGAGACTGGAGTGGATAACAAAAAGGCAGAGCTGCAGTTGGGCTATCAGCCGACTGTGCACTGGAAAGACTCTGTGCGCGCTCAGATTGAGGAG
>JAKSCN010000340.1 GCA_022360595.1 Chromatiales bacterium | reverse complement strand
GCGTGACCAAGCCAGGGCAGGTGATTTAATTTACGTCACAGGCACACTGGGTGATGCCGGATTAGCCCTGGCGGGTTTGCAGGGTAGCAGTGTGGCTGTGCCGTACTTGGAAGCGGTACAGTCTCGTCTGGAGCTGCCTCAGCCCCGTATTGAGGTTGGTTTGGCGGTAGCGGGTATCGCAACCGGCGGCATCGATATCTCCGATGGTCTGTTGGCCGATCTGGGGCATATCTGTGAAGCCAGTGGGGTCGGCGCCCGAGTCGACTTGGAGAAAATAGCGCTAAGTGATGCAGTGCGCGCTTATCTTCAGCAGACAGGTGACTGGAAAATGGTTACCTCTTCCGGTGACGATTATGAGTTGTGCCTGACCGTACCCAGGCAGCGGCAGGCTCAGTTCGAAGCTGCTGTCGCGGGGCTGGATGTGCCCGTGACACTGATTGGTGAGATTGAGGCAGGTTCCCAGATACGCTGTGTTGATCGACATCATCAACCTGTCGATATAGCAGCAACAGGTTACAGGCACTTTTAGTTATGAGTAGTACCCGGCCAACACTCAATTGGAAAGATCCCGTTCATCTGCTCGCTTTTGGATTGGGTTCAGGGGCGGCGCCAAAAGCGCCCGGGACTTTCGGTACATTGGCAGCGATTCCACTTTATCTGCTGGTGAGTGATCTATCACCTGGTTTCTATGTTCTGTTGTTAGCGCTGATGTTTGTGATGGGCATCTGGCTCTGTCAACGCACTTCTGATGATCTGGGTGTACATGACCACGGTGGTATCGTCTGGGATGAGTGGGTCGGTTTTCTGCTGACGATGTTCAATGCCCCGGCCGGTTGGTTATGGATCGTTATCGGTTTTCTCCTGTTTCGCCTGTTCGATATTTTAAAGCCCTGGCCGATTAATTGGCTGGATCGCAAAGTGAGTGGTGGTTTGGGCATTATGTTGGACGATATACTCGCAGGCGTCTATGCATGGATTGGGCTGCAGTTGTCGTTTGTGTTGATTGGATAACTTTGCATCGAGGGAGTCAGCATGTCAGTGATTAAAAAATGCCATATCTTTTTTGTTTGCCTCATTGCGATTTCTCTGCTGTTACCGAGTAGTGCCGTTGCGGTTAATAAGGTTAAAGTCATGGCGCTCTTCTCCGGCAAGGCGATGCTGCAGATCAACGGGAATAATCGTCTGCTGAAAGAAGGTCAGGTCAGTCAAGAGGGGGTGAAATTGATTTCGGCGACACCCCATGAGGCAATCCTTGAAATTGATGGCAAGCGTGGTAGCTATCAAATGGGGAGTTCTGTCTATAGCTCTTATGCTGAACGTGAACACCAAGAGGTGGTGCTTTGGCCTGATAAACAGGGCTCTTTTCTGACGTCCGGCTCAATTAACGGACAAAGTGTGAAAATGCTGGTCGACACCGGTGCAACCTCTATTGCTATGAGCGAAGTTCAAGCCAAACGTCTTGGATTGGCGTATCAGATTAAGGGGGAGAGGATTGCTGTTCGTACTGCATCAGGCGTTGCCAAGGCTTATGCGTTAAAACTGGACAGAGTGCGGGTCGGTGAAATTACCCTCTTCAATGTAGAGGCTGCCGTGGTACAGGGTAACTATCCTGCAAATGTCTTATTGGGAATGAGTTTTCTGAAACAGTTGGACATGATCAATGAAGGGAATAAACTGATTCTTCGCACCAAATAGTACACTCCAAAAATGTCGTAGCTCTTATGAGCTGAGATTCTTACCCCAATTGCCAGTCGTCTCTGGATTTAGAGAGACAGCCCTTCTTCCCCCAATCAAATTAGTGTTAACAGGCCCTAATACCAGTTGTTTAATCGATCAGTGAAAGTGCCGATAAGATTCATATGTACTTTTTCGGAAGGTCTTTATCTGTCGATTAATGACTTTTCTCATTGCAGGTTATTAATCTGAAGAGTAAGTTGGCTATAGATAAAAATAATACTGGAATTAGGCCGAATGATAGCAAAAGTTGTTTTCAAGCTAATCAGTTCTCTATTGACGGTTATTACAGTGGCAGGTGTTGCCACCGCCAATGTGACCAAATCCCCGCTAGACTCTTTGTCATTTTATTCTTCCAGTCCATTGCTGGAAGAGATTTCGCGGCAGATGCAGGCATATCCCCCAGAGACGATGCCGCCGCAGGGTAGTGTGCTGCAGTATCGGGCTGATGGCCATATTCTTGGCTTCACGCCTGAACGGGTATACATAGCCGGATCCGACTATGCACTTATCGAAGAGTTTGTCGGTGCCAATAGCGTGCAGCCGAAGTCGGATCAAGGGCAGGAGAGAGGTGGTCAGTCGGCCCCCGTGCTCTCTACAGTGACCTATGAGCACCTGTGGGATGGCATAACGTTGCGTTATGAAGGAGAGAAGCACGGGATCGCCGAAAGCTTTTGGGAGTTGGCGCCGGGAGCAGATGTGGGTGCCATTCAGCTTCGTTACAACACCAGCTTTAATCTTCAGCCTGATGGTAGTTTACGTATGGAACACCCGGGAGGCCGGGGATGGTTCTCGTTAAGTGCACCGATTGCCTGGCAAGAGATTGCAGGCGAGAGGCGCGCTGTTGATGTGGCTTTTCGGCCCATCGATGCACACACCTTCGGCTATCGGCTAAGTCATTATAACCCGGCTTTAGCTGTCACTATCGATCCGGTGTTGACATGGCATACCTTCCACGGTGTTGTGGGCGGTAGCGCGTCTGATCGCAAGCCTAGTTATGCGCAGGCCCTGGTCTTGGATGCGGCAGGCAATCTCTATGTGGCGGGTTATAGCGCCGTCAGTTGGAATAACCCAGCCAATTCGAGCAGCCCGCTGAATGCCCATGCTGGAAGCTTTGACATGGTGATTCTCAAATTTGATCGTAATGGTGTGTTGCTGTGGCACACTTTTTACGGTTCCGCAGATAAGGACTATGCCAGGGCTATGGCTTTGGATGCGGCGGATAATTTGATTGTGGTGGGGTACAGTAACGCCAGTTGGAATAACCCAACCGATTCGAGTAGCCCGCTGAATAGCCATGCCGGTGATGGTGATATAGCTATCCTCAAACTCGATAGCAACGGCACCTTGCTATGGCACACTTTTTACGGTTCCACCCAGAAGGATGAAGCCCAAGCCGTGGTGGTGGATGCTGCAGGTGATCTCATTGTGGCCGGGCATAGTCGTTCCAGTTGGGATAATCCGGCTGATTCCAGTGGCCCACTGAATGCTTATGCTGGAAATTATGACATAGCCGTTCTGAAACTCAGTAGCAATGGTGTGTTGCAGTGGCATACCTTTCACGGTTCTGTGAATGAAGATAAGGCCTATGCCGTGGTCGTAGATGCTGCGGGTAATCTCTCCGTAGCGGGGCATAGTCATTCCAGTTGGGATAATCCGGCTGATTCGAGTGGCCCACTGAATGCCCACGCTGGAGGCTTGGATATGGTTATTCTCAGGCTTGATGGCAGCGGTGCATTGCAGTGGCACACTTTCTTCGGCTCCGCCAATACCGATTATGGCCACGCCCTGGCCCTGGATGCAGCGGGTAATCTCTATGTGGCGGGTCACAGCGCCGTCGGTTGGAACAATCCGGTCGATTCGAGTAGTCCGCTGAATGCCTACGCTGGAAGTTTCGACATGGTTATTTTAAAACTCGACAGCAGCGGTGCATTACAGTGGCATACCTTCTACGGTTCAGTCGGTAGCGACTATGCCAATGCCATGGTTATGGATACAGCGGGCAATCTTTATCTGGCAGGAGTCAGTGGCGCCAGTTGGGACAACCCCTTTGATTTAAGCAGCCCATTGAATGCCTACGCTGGAGGCTATGAGATGGTGCTCCTTAAACTCAACAGCAGTGGTGTGTTGCAGTGGCATACCTTTTATGGTTCATACACTCATGATTATTTTAATGCGCTGGCGGTGGATACAGCCGGCAATCTCACCGCAGCGGGGTATAGTTATACGGGGTGGGGTGTGCCAGTAAACGCCTTTAGCGAGGGAGATGGTGGTTCCGGTAGTGAAGATATTGTAGTTGCCCGCCTTACCGCTGCAGATCTAGGCGATGCGCCTGATCCCGGTTATCCGACGTTACTTGTCAGCGATGGTCCCCGCCATACTTTGTCAGGCGCAATATTGGGTGGTCTGCGGGATGAAGAAGCAGATGGTCAACCGACTGCAACAGCGAATGGGGACGACAGTGATGGCAGTAATGACGATGACGGTGTCAGTATCCCGAGCCTGACTGTCGGTCAAAGCGCCACGGTTACGGTGACAGCTTCTGGCGCTGGCAGACTCGATGCCTGGATTGACTTTAATGCGGACGGTGATTGGGCCGATGCCAACGAACAGGTCTTCACCAGTGAGCCAGTGACTGCCGGTGCTAATCCACTCAGCATCACTGTGCCTGCCAACGCGGTGGGGGGCGATACCTTTGCTCGTTTCAGGCTCTCCAGCGCAGGGGGGCTCTCCTACACCGGCGGTGCCCCCGATGGTGAAGTGGAGGACTACCAGCTCACCATTGCCAAGCTTGCTCAAACCATTACTGGCTTTGCCGCTGATCCGGCAACTGGGGTCACTAGCGGTGCGGCCACACTTAACGTGACCGGCAGTGGCGGTTCGGGTAATCCGGTGACCTATAGCAGCGGCACAACCGGCATCTGCACGGTCAGCGGTGCGATGGTCACTTTTATCGCGGCCGGCATCTGCACCGTTTCGGCCGATCAGGCGGGTAACGCCAGCTATGATCCGGCACCCCAGCAGACCCTGAATATCCCCGTTGGAGTGGCGGCCACTACCACCGTATTGAGTGCAGCAGAGGCCATTACCATCGCGGGTGGCAGTACCCTGTTAACGGCGACCGTCTCAGGTGCTGGCAACCCGACCGGTACCGTCGCTTTTCACCAAGGCGGCACACCAGTCAGTGGCTGTAGCGCAGTGGTGCTGACCGCTGATCAAGCCCAGTGCTACGTCCATAACCTGGCCGCGGGCTTGTACAGCTTCAGTGCCAGGTATAGTGGTGACGCCAATCATGCCAGCAGCAGTTTCGCAGCAGTGACGGTGATGGTCGATGATCCCGACGGGGTCGATGGCGGTATCGAACAGAGTGTGCCCAATCTGAATGGCAGCGGCACGGGAGATGGTGACGGTGATGGAATAGCCGACCGGGTACAGCCCCATGTGGTCTCATTGCCGGCGCATGGCGGCAGCTATTGGGCGACTTTGGTCAGCAGTGAAGGCTTGGCGTTGAGTGATCTCACGGTAATGCCGGCGCCGACGCTTACCCCTGACGGACTCAGTTTCCCATACGGGCGTTTCGGTTTCAGGGCAACGGGGGTCACTAATGGTGCTAGTCTGACCATGCAACTCTATGTACCCTACAACCCCGCGATCACCGGCTACTGGAAGCAGGGGAATAACGGTGTCTGGCGCAACCTGGCTACCGATATCAGCCATGTCGGCAGTAAGACCCGCATCACCTTTAGTCTGACCGAGGGCGGCAATTTTGATAGCGATGGGCCGAACAACGGATCGGTGACTGATCCCGGTGGTCCGGTGACTGGAACAGTCGCTGCTGATCGGGGCGCAACCGCCATTCCTGCTTTGAGTGAATGGGCGTTGTTGTTGCTTACTTTCCTGATGTTGTGGTTCGGACGTTATGGGGTTCGGGTTCGATAAATAGAAACGCCCGTGCGGTTTGGTGCCAGCACGGGCGTGCGGTGATTGGTCAAACGCTGGTCAGTTTTCTGTCTTGTCGCGTTCAATCAGGGCGTAGGCCGAGTGGTTGTGAATTGACTCAAAGTTCTCCGACTCAACAATATAGGCGCTGAAACGCTCTTCTTCGTTCAGGCGGCCAGCAACGTCGCGCACCATGTCTTCGACAAATTTCGGGTTGTCGTAGGCGCGCTCGGTAACGTGCTTTTCGTCTGGGCGTTTCAGCAAGCCAAATAGTTCACAGGAGGCCTCTTTTTCTACCAGGTCGATAATCTCCTCGATCCAGACAAAGCCGCTGGTACGCACCTGCACGGTGACGTGGGAGCGCTGGTTATGGGCACCGCGTTCCGAGATCTTTTTAGAGCAGGGGCAGAGGCTGGTGACCGGTACAACCACCTTAATGAACATGGTGGGCTCGCCATTATGAATCTCGCCGATCAGGGTTACGTCATAATCCATCAGGCTGTTGACGCCGGATACCGGAGCCGCTTTGTTGACGAAATAAGGGAAATTCATCTCTATGTGGCCGGAGTCGGCTTCCAGGCGTTCAGCCATTTCAGACAACATCTCTTTGAATGACTCTACGCTGATCTCTTTCTCGTGGCTGTTGAGAATCTCAACAAACCGGGACATGTGAGTGCCCTTGAAGTTGTGGGGAAGGTTCACGTACATATTGAAGTTGGCAACAGTGTGTTGCTCCCCATCACTGCGATCTTTGACACGCACCGGATGGCGGATGTCTTTGATACCTACTTTGTTGATCGCGATCTGTCGGGTGTCCTGGCTATTCTGGACGTCGGCGATTTCACACTGGTTTTCAACACAATCGTTCACAATACTCTTCCTCGTGGGCAAGCGGCGTCACTGCTGCCTCCTGCCAATTTATTCGGTGCGCTACTCTGGTAGCCTGCTAGGCTACTCTATCGGGCTACTCCCACAAACGGAGAGTTTTCCTGGTTTTTTAGGCCCTTTTGAGCGAAATAACAGACTATTATGACGGCAGTGATTTAGCGACGCAAGGCTGGCGCGAATGGCCTTGGTTCCCCGTGTTATTTGGGAAAGAGGGGTTGGGCCTAAAAAAGAGTCACTCGGGGTTACGCGTCGCCTATTTGGAGCGACCAATCTGCGCTCCTCGTGCCTTGATGGGGGCTTTTTTAGGCTCAACAGGCCCTAGTGTTAACAGCTCCTAATGCGAGCGCTGGATGATGTAATGGGCCAGCCAGCGCAGAGGATCGGCCTTGTCGTCCAGTGTCGCCAAGCTATCCAGGGCTTCCTGGTAGAGTTCCTGGGCGCGCCTTTTGGCCTCGGGCAGCCCCAGCAGGGCAGGGTAGGTCGGTTTGTCCTGGTCCTGGTCTTTGCCCTGGGTTTTGCCAAGAGTTTCGGTGTCGCTCTCCACGTCGAGAATATCATCCTGGACCTGGAAGGCGAGGCCAATGCATTTGGCGTAGTGATCGAGCTTTTTGGCTGTGTCTGGTGATGTTTCAGGGGCGCACAAAGTTGCCATCTTCACGCTGGCGCGGATTAGTGCGCCGGTTTTGTGGATGTGCATATTCTCCAGTTGGGCGATATCGAGGGTTTTGCCGATAGCGTCCAGGTCGAGGGCCTGTCCGCCAGCCATCCCGCGTGAGCCGGAGGCGAGTGTCAGGGTCTCTAGCATTGCGAGGCGTATCTCTGGATTCTGGGGAAGGGTAGGGTCCCGGCTCAGCACCTGAAAAGCGAGTGTCTGCAGGGCGTCGCCGGTAAGAATGGCGGTCGCCTCATCAAATGCTTTATGGCAGGTGGGCTTGCCACGGCGCAGGTCGTCGTCATCCATCGCCGGCAGATCGTCATGCACCAGAGAGTAGGCGTGGATCAGCTCCACCGCGCAAGCTGCACCGTCCAGTTTGTCCGGTTCCATGCCCAGGGCTTGCCCTGTTGCGTAGACCAATAGCGGTCTGATTCGCTTACCACCGTTGAACGTAGCATAGCGCATCGCCTGGTGCAGCTTCTCGGGTTGGATGGTGTCGGCGGGTAGCCAGTGGTTGAGGGCTTGGTCGACCCGGGTTTGACAGGTATCGAGATACTCTTTAAGGGCTGGGTTATTGGTCACTGCTAAAATTTTCCAACTCGGCGTTATCCTGATTGCTACTGAGAATCTGCACTTTCTGCTCGGCCTCTTTCAGGGCCTGGTGGCAGTTGCGGGTCAATTCGACCCCCCGTTCGAAGGATTTCAGGGAATCTTCTAAAGAGAGTTCACCACTCTCCATCGCCTCTACCAACTGCTCCAGCTCGGCTAAGGACTGCTCAAAAGTATTGGACGCTTTCTTTCTTGCCACGGTTCGCCTGCTCTGTGGAAATAACCTCAATAGTGCAAGCTAACCCAGTGGGAGGACAGGGTCAATGTTCAGTCTGTCTGAGAGAAAAATTTTGCCACTCTGTGATGTTGTCGCCAGGTTCTAGAGCCTGTTAACAGGCCCTAACTTACGATCAAATCTCGCGTGCGGCGGGGCGTGCGTGTAAACTCGGGGCCGAAAAACTGTTTGATGCAATGTGACGAAGTTTTCCTATGAGTAATAGCAGCTACGACGCCTCCGATATTGAAGTGCTTAGCGGCCTTGAGCCGGTACGCAAACGCCCCGGTATGTATACCGACACCAGCCGCCCGAATCATCTCGCTCAAGAGGTGATCGATAACAGTGTGGATGAGGCGGTTGCCGGGCATGCAAAAAAGATTGAGGTGACGTTGTTCAAGGATGGCTCACTGGAGGTAAGGGACGACGGTCGTGGTATGCCCGTGGATATTCATCCGCAGCAGGGCATTCCCGGGGTTGAAGTGATTCTCACCAAACTGCATGCCGGGGGGAAATTCTCCAACAAAAATTATCAGTTCTCCGGTGGTTTGCACGGTGTCGGTGTCTCGGTAGTGAATGCGCTGTCAAAACACCTTGAAGTGTGGGTAAAGCGTGGCGGCAAGGAGTACAACATCGCCTTTGCAGGGGGTGAAAAAGCGTCTGACCTGGAAGAGACCGGTACCGTTGGCCGAAACAATACCGGTACTATGGTGCGCTTTTGGCCTGATCCCCAGTACTTCGATTCAGCCAAGTTCTCCGTGCGCCAACTGCTGCATAACTTGCGCGCCAAGGCAGTGCTCTGCCCCGGGCTGTTGATCCGCTTCTATGACGAGAAGAGCGATGAGAAACATGAGTGGTGTTATGAAGATGGCCTGAAGGACTATCTGATCGATTCACTCCAGGGGTTGATGACGGTACCTGTCGATCCTTTTATCGGCTCGATGGCGGGTAATAACGAAGCGGCCGATTGGGCCGTGGTCTGGTTGGCCGAAGGTGGTGAGGCGGTTGCCGAGAGTTACGTGAATCTGATTCCCACCGCCCAGGGGGGCACCCATGTGAATGGCCTGCGCTCGGGGCTGACCGAGGCGGTGCGTGAGTTCTGTGAATTCCGCAATCTGCTGCCGCGTGGGGTCAAGCTGACGCCTGATGATGTTTGGGGGCGTTGTAGCTATGTGTTGTCGGTGAAGCTGGCTGATCCACAGTTTTCCGGCCAGACCAAAGAGCGTCTCTCCTCCCGTGAATGTGCCGCTTTTGTCTCGGGGGTGGTGAAAGACGCCTTCAGCCTATGGCTCAACCAGCATACCGATGAGGGTGAAAAGATCGCTGAACTGGCGATCAGTGCCGCACAGAGCCGTCTGCGCGCTGGTCGTAAGGTGCAGCGCAAGAAGGTGACACAAGGGCCGGCTCTGCCAGGCAAACTCGCTGACTGCAGCTCCCTCGATCCCTTGCGTAGTGAGCTGTTTCTGGTTGAGGGTGATTCGGCCGGTGGTTCGGCCAAGCAGGCGCGGGATCGTGAATTTCAGGCGATCATGCCGCTGCGGGGTAAGATTTTGAACACTTGGGAGGTTGATCCCGCCGAGGTGTTGGGCTCACAAGAGGTACATGATATCTCGGTGGCCATCGGGGTTGAGCCCGGTTCCGAGGATCTCTCCAGATTGCGCTTTGGCAAGATCTGTATTCTTGCCGATGCCGACTCCGACGGGATGCATATCGCCACGCTGCTGTGTGCGCTGTTTTTGCGCCACTTCAAGAAACTTGTACAGGCTGGGCATGTCTATGTAGCGATGCCGCCGCTCTACCGGATCGATGTGGGGAAACAGGTCTTCTATGCGTTGGATGACGCCGAGAAGCAGGGGGTGTTGGACCGTATCGCGGCGGAGAAACTTCGTGGCAAGGTGAGTGTCCAGCGTTTCAAAGGGCTGGGTGAAATGAACCCGGCACAACTGCGTGAGACCACTATCCATCCGGATACCCGTCGTCTGGTGCAGTTGGTGGTTGAGCCCGGTGACGACACCAACGGTATGATGGATATGCTACTGGCGAAAAAGCGTGCCAATGACCGTAAGAGCTGGTTACAAGAGAAAGGTAATCTGGCGGAAGTTTGAGATGGCCTGTCTGTATAGGTTTTCAGGGGAGAGTAAGAATAATGGTTAGACTGCCTAGAGTGTTGTTGTGTGGGATGAGTGTATTGATTGGCGGTCAAGTGTTGGCGGCAACCAGCCCCACGGATATGCCCCATGATTCGGTCAATCCCAATGTGGAAGAGTCTCCCGGGTGGTCTGAAAGCGCGGTGAAGCTACCGCCTTTTCCCGTCGATGGGGATATGTTGGCGATGGACTTGGATTATAAATCTCGTTTCAACTACTCCATTGACCAGAAAAACCTAGTCTCTAATATCAGTGATGGCACTGTTCGCTACACCCTGATTACAGAGTCCGATAGGGGCACCAGAAACGTGCTGTTTGAATCCATGCACTGTGGTCGCATGGAGTACAAAACCTACGCCTACGGCAATGCCAGAACTCAACAGTGGCGCAAAGTGAAAAAGCCCCAATGGCGTGAGATTCGGCAAGGCGGTTTGAACCCTTACCACCATCGCATGTGGCAGTTCTATCTCTGCAACGGTTTTCCCAGCCGCCATTTTACTGAGCAAGAGATCATCGACACGATTAAATACACGCGTGATTACGAGTCTCGTGACGAATTGTAGTGGCGATCAGCTCAGCGCGGCGTAAATATGTAACACCCCTGTTGCCACCAGTAGCATAAACAGCGTGAAGGGGCCGTTCCAACGGGTGAAGTTTCTGGCGTCGATCATAAAACGTCCCTGCATCGCCAGATGCATGCCGGAGAAGGGGGAGGTGGAGATGCCCAGGGCCCAGGTCATGAGAAAGGTGACACCCAGCAGATTGGGGTCATCGACCAACGGTGCGAAGATCCCTCCTGCCGTGGCGATGCTGATTACCGGGTGAACGCCAATCACTGAAAGAGCGACCATTGCAATCAGCAGCAATGTCGCTTCCCAGGGACCAAAATACCCCAGACTGATATCGATACCGCTGGCCTGAATGGTGGTGGCGATACCGGCCGCCAACACGCCCGCTGCCAGAAACAGCCCCAGCTCACCGGACATGCTGGGAAGTCCGGTCTCGATATGTTTTATAAACTGCTGAATGCCCACTGTCTGATGGCGAACTATTAACAGTGTCATGGTCAGCAAGAGGGCCAGGAGTGAGATGATGGTGAGGATCGGTGTTGGAGGTGAAAGCTGATGGATAGCCAGCACCGCGCAGGCGAGCAGAGCGGGAATCCAGAGCGAATCGAACTGCATCGGGTAACCGATAAACTCATCCACTTGATCGTGGCGGGTGAGTATCCAGCCGCTCACCAGCAGGGCAAACAGGGTCAGCGGCACCCCGGTCAGTGACAGGGTGGTGAGCTGAGAGCCGGGCGCATTGGTCAGCGCTATACCCATCGCTGCAAAGAAGGGTGACCAGAGGGATGCCATGGCGAAACCGCGCGACAGCACCGTTGCCTGCAGTGGCGCCAGGGGGCGCTTGGCCGCCAGCCGGTCACCTAAAATCATCACGGCCGAGAGATTGATCACAGCCCCAAACAGATGCACGCCGAATAGGGTGCGCCAGAGCGCTGCCGAACCGGTGGGATTGGTCTCCAGCTTGTCTGCCGTCGGCAGGGTAATCAGCCGTAGAAAGCTGACAGCGGCGAGCATCGCAAGCAGTGCCTGGTTGGTCGCGATCGCCTTTTCGAAACTGATGCCGGGGAGGGTGGTCATACCGTATAACAAGCCGGCAGAACCCAGCAGAAACATGATCACGGTTTGGGTGCGTTGCAGCCCTTGGAGATGCCCCATAAGCAGAAGGCCCGCGGTCCAGGCGGCAATGCCGGCATACAGGCGGGGTACTTCGGGGACCAAGCCATGCAGAATAGAGAGCACTATCATGCCGAGCATCAGCCAGCCGGCAATGCGTGAAGTTGTCATGGGATGAACAGCAGTCCGATGGATTAAAATCAACGTGGGAGTCTAGCAAAAAATGGCGTGAGACGGTGTGAGATTGGCTGAAATCCGAGCTGTCTGATAACGCCCATAGCTGCTAAGCTCTAAAAGTATTCTGTATGGGATGGTTGAGGGCCGTATCAATACCAATGGGAATAAAGTGATGAGAACAGAGACGACGCTCCCCTATACGCTGGGAGAGGAGATCGCCCACGCCGTGACACACGGTATCGGGATTGCCCTGAGTATTGCCGGATTGGCCGTTTTGGTGGCCTTTTCATCGCTCTATGGTGACGCCTGGCATATCACCAGCACCAGCATCTATGGTGCGACTCTGATTATCTGTTACACCGCTTCAACGCTCTATCACAGTATTCCTATACCCCGCATCAAAAATGTATTGAGGCAGATCGATCATGCCACCATTTTTCTACTGATAGCGGGCACTTATACGCCGTTTACCCTGGTTAATATGCGTGGCCCCTGGGGCTGGAGTCTGTTTGGCGTAGTCTGGGGATTGGCGATAGCGGGAATTGTTATCGAACTGCTACTGCGGCAGCGCCGGAAGTGGTTGTCTCTCAGTATGTATCTGGGGTTAAGCTGGCTGGTTGTGGTGGCGATCAAGCCACTCTGGGAGACTGTGGAGTCCGGTGGGTTACTGTTGCTGTTGATCGGCGGGCTCTGTTATACCCTTGGCGTGGTCTTCTATGCCTGGGAGCGGCTCAGCTATCACCATGCGGTGTGGCATCTTTTCGTTCTGGCCGGTAGTATTTTTCATTTTTTTGCAATTCTCTTCTATGTGGTACCCCTCGCTTAAACTGTTCGCTTTTCAATCATCGATTCTATTACTTGGGTTATACAGCACCCATGCTGCTGCAGCGGAAACGGCTGATGAGGGTGTGAACGGCTGGAAGATCGCCATGCTGCTGTTTGCGGCGGGTATGGTTCTCTCTATTTTCCACTCCATCAAAATGCTGCGCGGGAGTTCGAAACCCGGGCCGGCCTATTGGGCCAAACGGTTTGAGGCGGCCTGCAACAAACATGATCATGGTGAAGCGAAACAGGCGCTACTCTACTGGGGCAAGAGTATGTACGGTGAGAAGGCCCCTAGCACATTGGAGGGGCTTGCGACCCATATGGAAAGCACGGCAGCGCGTGAGCAGATAAGGCTATTGCAGGATGTTTGTCATGAAGAGGACCTGCCCGCTGGTGATGAAGCGAAGCATTGGAATGCCTTTCTCTGCGGGCAGGTGGTGGGCAACCATCTCTATGCGCTGATTAAGGCGCCACCCAAGGCTGAATAACCCGTCGAATAAACTAAGAAAACTACCCAACTGTGACAATTGATCCCGCATTGCGTATTATCCCCAGCAGCTCCTGGAGCCTGTTAATACTAATTTGATAGCCACTGCCAAGCCCATTTTCATTATCGAAGAAGCACTAATTAATCTATGGCCAACGGAATCGAGCAAAGCTATGAAGGCATCGAGCAGATGCCGCTTAAGACATTTACCGAGAAGGCGTATTTGGATTACTCCATGTATGTCATTCTCGATCGTGCTCTGCCCCACATCGGTGATGGGCTGAAGCCGGTACAGCGGCGTATTGTCTACGCCATGTCTGAGTTGGGGCTTACGGCCGCGGCTAAATTCAAGAAATCGGCCAGAACTGTCGGTGACGTGTTGGGTAAGTTCCATCCCCATGGCGATACCGCCTGCTATGAGGCGATGGTGTTGATGGCCCAGGACTTCTCCTACCGTTATCCATTGGTGGATGGCCAGGGTAACTGGGGTTCGCCGGATGATCCAAAATCCTTCGCGGCCATGCGTTACACCGAGTCGCGCCTGACTGCCTACGCGCAGGTACTGCTCAGTGAGCTGGGGCAGGGTACTGTCGATTGGCTCCCCAATTTTGATGGTACGTTGGAAGAGCCGAAAGTTTTGCCGGCCCGATTGCCTAATCTGTTGTTGAACGGTACCACGGGTATCGCGGTTGGTATGGCAACAGACATTCCGCCGCACAATCTGAGGGAGGTGGCTGCTGCTTGTGTTCATCTGTTGGAGAATCCAAACAGTAGCTTGGAAGATGTGGTGACTTACATCCCAGGGCCCGATTTCCCCACCGAGGCAGAGATCATTACGCCCCATACCGATCTGTTAAAGCTCTACCGTACAGGTAATGGCAGTGTGCGGATGCGTGCCCGCTACGAGCGTGAGCAGGGCGATGTGGTGATTACAGCGCTACCCCACCAGGTCTCCGGGGCCAAGGTGCTGGAGCAGATTGCCCAGCAGATGCAGGCCAAGAAGCTGCCGATGGTCGAAGATCTGCGCGATGAGTCGGATCATGAGAATCCCACCCGTCTGGTGATTGTGCCGCGCTCCAACCGGGTCGATATCGAGCGCATGATGTCCCATCTGTTTGCCACCACTGATCTGGAGCGCACATACCGGGTCAATCTGAATGTGATTGGGCTGGATGGTCGTCCGCAGGTGAAAAACCTGCTGGATATGCTGAAAGAGTGGCTCAGATTTCGTTATGACACCGTAAAGCGCCGTCTTGAGCACCGGCTGGAAAAGGTCAACCGCCGTCTGCACCTGTTGGATGGCTTGCTGATCGCTTTCCTCAATATTGATGAAGTGATCAGGATTATCCGCACTGAAGACAATCCCAAAGCCGAGCTGATGCGCCGCTTTAGTCTCACCGAGGTGCAGGCCGATTACATCCTCGATACCAAGTTGCGTCAACTGGCGCGCCTGGAGGAGATGAAGATCAAGGCTGAACAGAAGGAGTTGGCTGAAGAGCGTGACTGGCTGGAGAAGACCCTCGGTTCCCGCCAGCGTATGAAGACCCTGATTCGCAAAGAGATCCAGGCCGACGCAGTGAAATTCGGTGATGATCGTCGCTCACCTATCGTTGAGCGTGAGTCTGCCGAAGCGCTGGATGAGACCGAATTGACCCCGAGTGAACCGGTTACCGTGGTGCTCTCGGAAAAAGGGTGGGCGCGTGCCGCCAAGGGTCACGATATCGATCCGGCAAGCCTCAGCTACAAGGCGGGGGACCGCTATCTGGATGCGGCAAGGTTGCGCAGCAATCAGCCTGTCGTGTTTCTTGACTCCTCCGGTAGAAGTTATTCGCTACCGGCCCATACGCTTCCCTCTGCACGTAGTCAGGGGGAACCTCTGACCGGACGATTGACACCGCCTAAAGGTGCGGTTTTCAGCACGGTCTTGGGTGGCGATCAAAATCAGTGGTATCTGGTTGCCTCAGATGCCGGCTACGGTTTTATCGTGCAGTTGAAAGAGTTGTTCGCCAAGAACAAAGCGGGCAAAGCGCTGCTGACACTACCCAAGGGAGCCAGGGTGTTGGCGCCGGTTGAGGTGAAAGATACCAATAGCGACCGGGT
>JAKSCN010000581.1 GCA_022360595.1 Chromatiales bacterium | reverse complement strand
TTGGTGCTTTTTTAGGCTCAACAGTGACGATCAAATTAGTGTTAACAGGCCCTACAAGCCCTAAGGTTTCCGGGATTGGGTCAGTCGTTATCACGACCCGCCCAATCCCGGGCAAACTGCTGGGCGACACGGCCGCTGCGTGAGCCCCTTTGCAGCGCCCAGCGCAACGCCTCCTGCCGGGTCTCTTCGTTGCTGATATCTGTGCTGGCATTTAGCTGCTGCAGCCAGTGGTCAACGATGCTCAGATACTGATCCTGGTTGAATGGATAGAATGAGAGCCACAGGCCGAAACGTTCGGAGAGGGAGATCTTCTCCTCAGTGGTCTCACCGTGGTGGATTTCGCCGTCGACCACTTCAGTTTCCAGATTTTCACGCATATATTCCGGCATCAGATGTCTACGGTTGGAGGTGGCGTAGATCAGCACATTTTCCGGTGGCGCCGCGATCGAGCCGTCGAGGACCGCTTTCAGTGATTTGTAGCTGGGGTCGTCAGCCTCAAACGACAAGTCGTCGCAGAAGATGATGAAATACTCCGGGCGGCCAGTGAGCAGGTCGACAATATCGGGGAGGTCGATCAGTTCGCGCTTCTCTACCTCAATCAACCGTAATCCCTGGTCGGCGAATTTGTTCAGTATGGCTTTGATTAGCGAAGATTTGCCGGTGCCACGCGATCCCCACAGTAGCACATTATTGGCGCTTTTCCCGGTGACAAACTGAGCTGTGTTGCGGGTGATCTCCGCTTTCTGTCGCTCCATGCAGAGCAGATCATTCAGGTCCACCTTGTGTGGGTGTTGAACCGGCTGCAGTCCCCGCTTGCCACGCCAGCGATAGGCGGTGTAACCCCAGTCGACAGCTTGTTGCTGAGGCACAAAGATCTCTTCCAATTTCTGTAGCAGAGTGGATGCTTTTTCCAATAATTCAGTGGCTTGATCCATTGCAGGTGTTCCGAAGCATTAATGCGAACACGATAGCAGATTTTGTTAAATACCCTCAAATGTCAGGCATTGGTCGATTCAAGGTTTCCAGTCTGAGGCCGCTATTTTGTTGTATCAGGGGCGGGGTTTGAAGTGCGCTTCTGAAGAACGTTAATTGATGAATCTGTAGCAGGTAAAGAGAGTCATGCGTCTAGCTAAAATCCGTTGGGGGGTACTACTGCTGGTGCTGCTTTTAGGTTGTGTGCTGATCGATCCAGCACTCGCCGGCAACAAGTTTGAGACCATAGGAAAAGGTGTAACAGGGACGCTTCATATCAAAAAGGAATATTTGCAGATCATCTTTCTATGCGTTGGGGGGTTACTGCTGTTTCTCAGTATTCTTACAGTGGTGATGCCCCGGAACGATTCACGAATGCTTAACTACACCTTGTGGAAACAGTCCGCGGCCATTTTTTTCGTGCTTAGCTTAGGGGCGTTTGCCGGAGCTTATTTCATATAGTTTTCGTAGTGCGAATATAGGGGGGGAGCAAGGCGGCCAATCAGCGATTGACTGCCTTTAAAATGTCCTGACTAAATCAGGGGCTCGCTAGACTTTGAATTGAGTCGTTATCACCTTCAAATGTTCCGCCAAATGGGCAAGGTCTTTACTGGCGGCGGCTGTTTGGGTTGCGCCAACCGCTGTCTGTTCGGCGATCTCTTTGATGTTGGTAAGGTTGCGGCTGATCTCTTCCGTGACGGCGCTCTGCTGTTCCACGGCTGTTGCGATCTGGGTATTCATTTGGTTGATTTCATCAACGGCGGTAGTGATGTCGGTTAGTGCTGCGCCGGCTTCTTCAGCTTGCTTGACGCCGGCGTGGGCCATCTCTTCACCGGAGTTCATCACCTCGACGGCATTTTTCGAACCCGATTGTAGCCGGCTGATCATCTCCTGAATCTCTTCAGTGGATTTTTGTGTGCGGCTCGCGAGGGTACGCACCTCATTGGCAACCACGGCAAAACCACTGCCATGTTCGCCCGCTCGGGCCGCCTCGATTGAGGCGTTGAGTGCGAGAAGGTTGGTCTGCTTGGCGATGCCGCGAATAACATCCAGCACCGTGCCAATGTTTTCGCTCTCATGCTCGACGTTTTCGATAACGTCGGCCGCTTTGTCCACCTCGTCAGCGAGTTTGTTGATGTCATCCACAGTCTCATTGACGACTTCCTTACCTCTGTAGGAGGAGTCATCAGCGAGTTTGGCCGCGGTTGATGCGTGTGAGGCATTTTCGGCAACTTCATGCGCGCTGGCGTTCATCTGGTTCACGGCTGTGGCGACCATCTCTGTTTCCGTACGCTGACGCTGTATTCCCTTTGTGGTCTGTATGGTGACTACGGAGGTCTCTTCAGCGGCGGCTGCCAACTGGTCAGTGGCTTCTGTGATCTCGATGACCGTCTCTTTGAACTTGGTTGCAACTGCGTTGAAAGAGTCGGCGATATGGGTGATTTCATCTTGACCGTTATAGTCTACTCTGGCGGCAAGATTACCGGCGGCGAGTTGTGTGGCTGCGTCATCGAGCCTGGTCACTGCCTGACTTATACCGCGTATGGTTATGATGGCCAGCACGCCGCAAATCGTGATACCGAGCACAAGTAGCCCGATGGTCCAGGTGAGAATATTGTTGTATGTCGTCTCAGCCTTTTCAAACGCATATTTGGCGTCCTCTTTTTGCAGCTCCAGCAGCTTTTCGGCGGCTATATCGGCTTTCTCAAATGTGGGATTGACGATGGTTAAGAGAATCTCGTTGGCTTTGGTGAAATCGCCGTTGTTGAGAGCGGTGATGGCGGGGGTGAAGCCGTTGGTCTCTACTATGTTTTTGGCGTTGATCAACTCTTCAATGGTCGCTCTTTCGTGCTGTTCCAGGTCTGAAGACTGTAATTCACGCAGCTTTTGATTGACCAGCAGCATTTCAGAATGAATTTTATTGATATGCATATCAATCTTATGATTGTGCATGTTCGTAAACTGGCTGCCGGGGTCGTGTTGCAGGCTTAGAAAAAGATGAGAGCGGGCAATATTGAAATGGTCAAAAATTTCAGCCAGGCGCGCTGTGTTTCCTATGCCTTTTTTATAGAGGTTTTCAATTGAATGTTCTGCATTGCGCAATCCATCCAGGCCGAGAAGGCCGACTGCTGCAATCAGAAAGATTGCAGCAGCGCTTAGTAAAATCAGACGGAGTTTTATTGTCAGGGTAGATAGAAGGCCCATGGTTTTCCCTTTTTTTTATTGGCGACGTTAAAGCATTGTCGTCATTTATATCGGGAATGCCCCAGGGTTCTTTAGGGGATAGTTGAAAGCTGGTCTGTAACAACTACATATTGGAAATTCCGTCTCCTTTATTGGTTAGTTGATAGAGTTCAGGATAGGAAACATATACCTTAAAGGCCCATCGGTGTTGCACGGCCATTCACTTCGCGGGCAGCTTGGCGTACAGGCCGGTGATTTCATTCATTTGAACCAGTATTTTATCGAGCATGCGCGCTACCAGACCGGGGACATACTCACCAGCTCTCATACGGCTGCTGTAGCGGAACATATCCCAGTTTTGGGAAACTTCACGTAGCCCTCTGCTGATTGTATCTGTGTTTTCTGGTGCGGCTTGCAGCTCTTTCAGGGCTATCTCGAATTCGCTCAGGGCTTTGTTGTAGTCGGCCCGGTATTGCTCTTTTTCAAAGCCCCAGCTAAATAGGGTATAAAGATTGCCCAGGCGCTGAGAGAGCATGCGTTGACGGCCTGCGACATTGACCAGATGACCTTTGCTTGTGCCGGATTGATCTTCCAATAAAAGCACAACCTGATGACAGGCGATCAGAAGTCGCTCAGCATCGTCGCGCAGTTCTTCAACTTTCTTTTTTGACACTGGACTGCTGGCGATAGTCTTTACCGGTTTCCAGAGTTTCTCAACCAGTTCCAGCGCACGGTTGGTTTCCGGTTGTTTATTGAAGCGTTTCAGCTCTTTGAGTTGAGACTCAAACAGAGCGATTGAACCGTGGAGGTGCTTCTTGGCTACCAGATAGCGGATATCTTGTCCCATCTGAGCGTAAGATTTAACAATGCGTTGTGTCAGCATGCGTTGACGGCCCGCTTTGTTGATAGCGTCACCCATAGTGATCTGTTGGGCGAAGGTTAATCCGCTAAAGACCAGCAAAAGGAGGGAGACGAACAATACGAATGATGTACGGTTAATGGGCATAAGGGCTAGCTCCAAGTAATGTTAACTGCCTATCTATCACTGAGTCGCAGAGTCCCTGTGTGGCGTACTTCCTTGACCTACCTACAAGTGTAATACCTTTGTTTTTGTAAGATATTGACGGTAATCAACTGTTAATTTTTGTTTCATAAAAAAATCACTATAACTGTGCATTTTGGAATTTTAATTCCTATTTTAGGGAGGGTATGATAGCAGACTTAGGTAGGAATACCTGATAAAATAGTTAAATTAGCTGAATAAATAGTATAGCGCATTAGCTGAAAATACTACAGATCAGTTGATTTATATGTCAGCTGTGATTTAGGTTTCCTATCAATTTTAATAGCCTTTATTTTATATATTATCGTAAAATATACCAGAACATAAATCTGAAC
>JAKSCN010000350.1 GCA_022360595.1 Chromatiales bacterium | reverse complement strand
TGTGGTCTACATGAACCTCTTTTTCGGTGGAGCCGCAAGCTGGCCAATCTTCTTCCTGAAGGTCTTTTTGATCTACATGGTGTCGGTTTTTGTCGGTGTGGCGTTTCCGCGTTTTCGCGTTGAGCAGTCAATCCGTTGGTTTCTGATCTGGGCGATGCCGCTGGGCATTCTCTCAATCGTGTATGTGTGAGAAAAAATGAAGGACGAACTGAAAAAGAGGATCGTGAAGGCACCCAATGGGGTGGAGTTCGAAGTCGAGCCTTTGCGCGATTACTACTGTGAAGCCCCACCCACGGTGATGCCCCAGGCTTATTCGAAGATTGTCGAAAAGCTGTTCAACTGGGCGCGTTCGGAGTCGATCTGGATACTGGGCTTTGGCACCGGCTGCGGCGCCATTGAGATGCGCCCACTCATGACGCCACGCTTTGACGCCTACCGTTACGGCGTACAGTGGCGTCCAACACCGCGTCAGGCCAATCTGTTTATCATCTCCGGCTACCTGTCGGTAAAGACCCTGAAACGGGCCATACGCTCCTATGAGCAGATGCAGAATCCGAAATACGTCATCGGCCTGGGCTCCTGCACCATCAATGGCGGTATGTATTGGGACTCCTACAACACTATCAAGCGGCTGGATCAATACCTGCCCGTCGATCTCTATATCGCCGGTTGCATGCCACGCCCTGAAGCTCTGCTGCAGGGTTTCGAGGATCTGAAGAAGCTGATTCGCGCCGGCAAGGCAGAAGGCGCAAACCAGTACGCGGAAAACTTTGAATGGTACAAGGCCAACCAGAAGCAAGTGATCAAAGACTGGGATATGCCCGACTACAACTGGTAACCACTGATAATGCACGAACTCACTACACGGCTAAACAAGCTCTTCCCGCTCGGAGAACTAACCGAGCAACGGGCCGATCTGGCTTTTGTCTCCGTCGCCCGTGAATCCTTACGACCACTGCTGCAACAGCTACGTGACCAGGAGGGATTTACCCATCTGGTGCTGCTCACGGCGGTGGATTGGATAGAAGAGAACCAGTTTCAGCTCACCTACCTGCTCTCCAATCGAAGCGAGGCGTGTGACATCGGTATCCGTGTGATGATCGATCGCGACGAGGCAAACATGGAGAGCATTCACGATCTCTGGCCCACGGCGGCTACCTATCAACGTGAACTGAAAGAGATGTTTGGTATCGATTTTCCCGGCAGTCCCCGCATCGATGAAGAGTTCATCCTGGAGGGCTGGGTTGACCTGCCGCCCTATCGGCGCGATTTCGATACCTTGAAGTTCTCCGAAGATACCTACGCTCAGCGGCCGGGCCGGGAGACCCTGGACCCCGCGCAACATATGAAAGATCAACTCTACCCGGTGGTTGAGGAGTAACAGCACCCATGTATGAAGTCGATCGCAGCCAATACCCTGCAAAAAAGGCCGATGGAACACTCGACATAGATCTGGAGTCCGGCAAGTACCTGAAGCTGTGGCAAGGCCCTCAACACCCGGGTATCACCGGTAATATGTCGGTGGAGCTGACGGTGTGTGGCGATGAGGTGGTTGAAGGAAAAACCCATGTCGGTTACCTGCACCGCGGCTTTGAGAAGCTGATGGAGCGGCGCAGCTTCATTCAGTGCTTCCCCATTGTCTGCCGTATCTGTGTGCCGGAACCCGATTTCAACGAGTACTGCTACGCCGCGGCCGTTGAAGAGCTGGCCGGCATTGAAGTGCCCGAGATGGCCGACTGGATTCGCACCCTGATCCTGGAGATGGGTCGCATCAATAGCTATCTGATGTATATGGGTGGTCAGGCCGGTAGTTTTGGCATGGGTGTTATCAGCCAGTGGACCACCTATGTGCGCGACCTGATGCTCGACCGTTTTGAAGAGCTGACCGGCGCACGTATCTACCACATGTTCATTCTTCCCGGTGGGGTGCGTGACACCCTGCCCGACGGTTTTGAACAACGCATGGAAGAGACCCTGCAAGAGATCGAAAAGACCATGCAAGAGGTCTACGACGCGATGTTTTGCAATGCGATTTTCAAAAAGCGCACCATCGGTTTGGGTTATATCGATCCATCACTCCTCGACACCTACGGCGTGACAGGCCCGACTGCACGTGCTGCCGGTGTCGCCAAGGATGTGCGCAAGGATCAGCCCTATCTGGTCTATCCCGAACTGGAGTTCGAGGCGGTAACCGGTGTCGACTCCGATGTCTTCACCCGGGCCGATGTGCGCCGCCGGGATCTGCTCGTCTCCGTCGATCTTATTCGACAGATACTGGCCAAGATGCCTCGCAAAGGGCCGGTGATGGCTGAACTGCCCAATGTCCTGCACTGGAAAATTCCCCGCGGAGAGACCTATATCCGCGGGGAATGTTCGCGCGGTGAATACGGGTACTACCTGGTGACCGATGGCAGCGGCTATCCCCGCCGGGTCAACGTGCGCGGCCCCTCCTATACCCACGCAGTAGCGCTGCTGGAGAGACTGATTGTTAATGTGAATATCTCTGATGTTGCCGGACTGATGGTCTCACTTCACACCTATCCACCTGAGATTGAGAGATAACGATGAGCATACGCGATGTCCTCTCCCCTTTTACAGTCTGGAAAAATATTCTCCGGGACCCGGTAACCATTCGCGACCCTTTGAATGAGCGTCCCGGCGCGGCCCGTTACCGTGGCTTCCATAAAAACGACGTTGAGAAGTGTATCGGCTGCGGCACCTGCGAAGCGATCTGCCAGAACGCTGCCATCGACATGGTGGCGGTAGAAGGTCGCACCGCCAAGGGTGGCGATTCAGGTCTGCGCCCCCGGATCGACTACGGCCGCTGCTGCTGGTGTGCCTTGTGCGTCGATGTCTGCATGACTGGCTCATTGAGCATGTCCAATGAGTACAAATGGGTCGAAAGTGATCCTGACGCTTTCCGTTTCACCCCAGGTGTCGATAAAAAACATTGGGACAATGCTGAGTTGGGTTACCACCGCCCCGAAGGCCATCGGCTGACCCTGGGCACCCGGGTCATCATGGACGAGCTAGAGCCGGAACAACGCATCGGGTCATTCGTGGAGATGGTGAACGGTTATACGGTGGAACAGGCCCAACGTGAAGCCGATCGTTGTGTTGCTTGTGGTCTTTGTATTGCTACCTGCCCGACACACATGGCGATCCCGGACTATATCGCTGCAGTACGCGATGGCGACTACGAACGCGGACTGGCGCTGCTCTATGAGACCAACCCATTTTCCGAGGTGTGCGGCAGAATCTGCACCCATAAATGTGAAGAGGCCTGTGCCGTTCACCACGACGGTGATCCGGTAGCTATCCGTTGGCTCAAGCGTCATATTACCGAACAGGTGCCCTACGAGGACTACACCAAGATCGTTACCAAGACAGCACCAGACACCGGCAAAAGGATTGCCATTATTGGCGCCGGGCCCGCAGGTCTAACCACCGCCTTTGATCTGGTTCGTCAGGGGCATCAGGTCAATGTCTACGAAGCGCTCGATAAGCCCGGCGGCATGACCCGTTACGGTATCCCCGAGTACCGGCTACCCTACAATGCACTGGATCAGGACGTGGGTGTCATCACCTCATTAGGAGTAAAAATCCACTACAACACCCGCATCGGGGTGGATATTCCGATGCAACAGCTGCGTGACGAGAACGATGCCGTTGTACTCGCCATCGGCCTGCAGCTCGGGCGCTCTACCCGTATACCCAACTCTGACCATCCTGCGGTACACAAGGCTGTCGATCTGCTCAGAAAGATCACCCTCGGCGAGGCGTTCGATATCCCCCGCTCGGCCGTTGTGATCGGTGGCGGTAATGTGGCCATGGATATCGCCCGCAGTATGGCAAGGCTGCAGATGCAACAATACGGTGAAGTACAAGTCACGCTAACGGCCTTGGAAGATAGAGACCATTTTCTAGCTGATCCGGTAGAAGTGAAAGAGTCGCTGGAAGAGCAGATCGAGATCCTCGACAGCCGGGGGCCTCAATCGTGTGAACTCGATGAGAATGGCAATCTGACCGGACTGAAGACCTGGAAAGTTCTCAGTATCTTTGATGAACAGGGTCGCTTTGCACCCAAGTTCGATTCGGATGATGAACAGATCCACCAGGGCGAGATGGTGATTGAAGCCATTGGCCAGATGAGTGATGTCAGCCTGCTTGGCGATGAGTTGACCGAAGCATTGGAGTGGAACAGAGGACGCATCGCGGTCGATGATCAATGCAGAACCTCCGAGCCCTGGCTCTGGTCGGCCGGTGACTGTGTCAATGGGCCCGATGTCGTTCATGCCGTGGCCGACGGTCATCAGGTGGCGAAGAGTATTAAAAAATGGCTGAACCAAGTGGAAGTGGAGGCTGTACAATGACTGAAGGACACCAAAGCAGCTACGAGCGCCTAAAATCCAAAAGCAGTCTCAAGGACATTCTCGCTGTCGCCATCGAATTTGAACGAACCGCCCGGGACTTCTATAGCGACCTCGCGCCCAAAGTGAGCAAAAACATTCGCTACCTGGTCGAAGAGCTGGCTGAAGAGGAGCAGGAACATTACGACCTATTCACACAGTTGGCGAAAAAACCGGAAATAGAGACATTGATCGAGGCCGAAGTAGAAACACCGGCCAGTGACCACAAGTTCTCGGACTGCGTACACCTGCCCGACCTGGGCGAAAAACCGGACGATCAAGCGGTACTGCAATATGCGCTGATGCGCGAACACGCAGCCATGGAACAGTATACCGCTTTAGCCAAAAGCACCAAACCGGGACCGATTCAGGCGCTATTCAAATACCTGGCGAATGAAGAGACCAAGCACAAGAATGAACTGGAAAAGATCTACTACGAGACTGTGCACAGCGGCGGTGTGTGAGCCAGGCCTTTTACAGGCCGAAAGCGAGCGTTACTGCTGATTCCCCGGTTCTACGTAGAACTCGGGCCACTGTTTCTTAACCACGGGGCTATCACTCGCCAGCGCGACACAGGTGTCGATAATCCGTGGCTTGCCTCTTTTCTCTTCGGCTTCAGCGCGCTGCTCAATCGCATAGTGCATGGTTTGATAAGCAGCCGTTGCAATATGGGTGAGCATCTCCACCAAGTGTGTGCAGCTTGTACGGGCACCCACCGATTCGCGCACTTTGCGCATCCAACCGGGGCCGATACTCATACCGATAATCTTTTTCATCGGTTCAGTCGCTGAAGTGCAAACACCAAAAGGTGTGAGATCAGATGCAGCCTCTACATCATGGATTTTGAAGTCGAGATCCAGTGTCACACGTAGATAGAGACCATGCACAGGCTCACCCGCTTCAATGCGACCACCACGATGCTCGTTGTCGAAGCCGTAGGTCTTGGTATCTTCCAGATAGGCCTCAATATCCCACAACCCATCAGCCCGCTTGAAACCTTCACAGATCACTTTACGGGTATGGATATGTTCACGCTCGGCAGGTTTGGATAGTGGCATGGATAACAGATCTCCGACAGTTACAACAGCCCCACACAGTGGGGGCTATTGAACAGTTTTTCAAACTACAGATTGAAGGGTTTGTGGGTATTCAACAATTAATCAGTGGAGCAAGTTAATGCACGCCCCACCTTTGAAGCGGGTGGGCGCTCCAGATAATCACAGATAAAACGTCCGGCTTCCAACAGCTTATCGAGATCAACACCGGTCTCGATACCCATCCCATTAAGCATGTAGACCACATCCTCCGTGGCCACATTACCGGAGGCCCCTTTCGCGTACGGGCAACCGCCTAAACCGGCAACCGAGCTATCGATTACCGATACACCCAACTGCAACACAGCAAACAGATTGGACAACGCCTGGCCGTAGGTGTCGTGAAAATGGGCCGCCAGCTTGTCGATAGGCAGGTCGGTAGCCACGG
>JAKSCN010000142.1 GCA_022360595.1 Chromatiales bacterium | reverse complement strand
CTCTTTTCGAAGCAAAGGCGGTATTGGATATACTGCTTGATCACAATATGGATGTGAGTAATTATCAAGAAAATAAGCAGAACAAAAATATAATCAGTAGAGTATTGTCCGCTCCCAATTATAACGCTTATCTAAGTTCTGGTGATAAGAAGCAACAGGAATATGGGGATTGGTTGAAAAATTTTACAGAATATTCAGTGGATAGGTTTATCGAGCAGGGTGTTGTTGTTAATGAGCAAGATCCGTTTGGTCGGACTCCCTTACAGTTGGCGGCAGCCAAGTGTTATCCCGATATTGTATCCAAGCTACTGAAGGCGGGTGCAGATCCATCCATAGCGGATGAGCGAAACAGAAAACCTGTCGATGAGCCTATGTTTGTTATTGAAAAAGCTAAAAAGCATCCATCGCCTATACATGAATATCTTGTGCCGGAGTGCAGAAAAACATTAGATGCATTAAGTGGTGTATGAATTGGGGAGACTCAGCCAATGTTTTTTATCTGTTGCTCAAGTGGGTTTTTATCCAGCTCATCCGCGAGAAAATCGACAAACACCCTTACTTTCGATGAGAGGTGTTTGCTGTGGGGATAGATACTGTAGAGACCAGTTGGTCGTTTAAAGTAGCTGTTTAGCACAGGTTCTAGCCACCCTTCAGTAATTCCCTCTTCATACATAAATGAGGGACCGAAGAGTACGCCTTGACCTGCTCGAGCAGTATCAATCAACAGCGCGGCATCGTCAGAGCGGAAGTCTCCGTTGACTGTAACTTTCAACTCCTCCCCGGTTTTCTCCTGAAAAAACCAGTGGTTTGGTTTCTGGCTCTGGGTATAGGTCAGGCAGTTGTGAGTTGCAAGCTCACTGGGGTGTTTGGGTTTACCGTGACGCTTCCAGTATTCAGGCGAAGCACAAACCATGAAGCTGCAAGTGGTCAAGTGTCGGGCGATCAGGCTGGAGTCTTCCAGCTCTCCGATGCGCAGGGCAACGTCGATACCTTCCTCTACCAGATCAACAAAATGTCCAGAGACACTGACCTCCAGTGTCAACTTTGGAAACTGCTGTTGGAAGCGGGGTAGTAACCTATTGAGGTGGGAGAGGGCCAAGCACTGTGGTGTCGTGATACGCAGGAGGCCACTAGGCTCACTCTGCAGTGGTGCCACTGCCGTCTCAGCTTCTTGCGCCTCGGCAACGATGCGCTGACAGTGGGTGTAGAACACTTCACCGGCTTCCGTCAGGTGCAGACGGCGCGTGGTGCGATTAAGCAGGCGCACCCCCAGGTGGGTCTCCAGTTGTGAGATCTGTTTGCTGACTACCGGTTTTGATAGCCCCAAGGCTTCCGCGGCGGCGGTGAAGCTGCCTCTCTCCACGACGGTCGCGAATGTGGCCATCTGTACAAGTGTATTCATATTGATCAATAAATAGAAACAATCTTTTTCCTTAAAGGGTGATTATATATAAAAGTGGGTGGTATATCTTTTGGCAGACAGTAATTTTGCTGCGATTGAAGAGGAGTAATCATGCCTGCAACAACACAACAGGTAACAGGGAATATGGATAAGGCACTGTTTGATCAGTGGTTTGATGCGCGTCTTGAAGCAAAGTTGGCGGAGCGTGAAGTCGCCCATGTACCCACGATGGTGATTGTGACTACCAAGGGAACATTGGATATGGCCTATCCCCCCTTTATTCTCGCCTCTACCGCCGTGGCTTTGGGTTGGGAGGTGGAGATATTTTTCAGTTTCTATGCACTGAACCTGTTAAAAAAGGATCTGAAGCTCGGCATCAGCCCTCTGGGTAATCCTGCGATGCCGATGAAGTTGCCAATGGGGCCTAAGTGGTTGCGTGGGATGGAGATGCATCTCCCCAATCTGGTGATGGCGAATATTCCCGGTTTTGAAAAAATGGCCACGACACTTATGGAGAAGACTCTCTCCGGTAAGGGGGTGGCCTCTATCGCCGAGCTTCGTGGCCTCTGTATCGAGGCAGGCGTGAAAATGTCGGCTTGCCAGATGACCGTGGATCTATTTGAAATGCCCCGGGATGCTTTTATTCCAGAGATCAGTGAGTGGGTTGGTGCCACCAGCATGTTGCCACGTGCTCAGAGAGCCGATGTCAATTACTTTATCTGATTGGGAGGAGAGCTGTTATCTGCACGCTGTATGTTGGCACAAGAGATATTGAATTATGAGAGCACTAAGAGGGCTGCTTATTAGGAAGATAGTGATCACCGCGATATTTCTCTGTATACCATTGCTGTTTTTTCCCGCATCGCTGTTTGAAGCTATGGGTATCCCGGTGTCTCAGCCCCTGATGTTTATACGGCTGTTAGGTGTCGCTTATCTTGCGTTAATTGTGGGTTATTACGAGGGTATAAGAGCACTGAATAGGCATCAGTCACCACTGTTTGCGATTAATATGGGCTTGATGAGCAATGGCTTGGCGTTTTTGGTATTTCTCTATTTTGGCGTTAGCGGAGAGTGGGATGACTGGGGGCTTGGAGCGGAGATATATATGTGGCTGTTATCGTTTGGCGCTTTGATAATCACTGTCAATCTGTTTCGCATCAGGAAAAGGTATGCGTAGTGCTAGGGCCTAAGACAACACTGTTTTTGGGTGCCGGTGAAGCTGTCAATTTCTACTACCTTAATAAATACAGTCACGTTGTTGATAACAATCATCTATTGGTTGCAGAGATGGAATAGTTATTACCATTTGTACCATCTGATTTAATAATCAAATTAGTGTCAACAGGCCCTAGCATTGTGTGGTGTCGAGAAACTCCAGCAAACTCACTATTCAGGAGAGCGCAATCATGGCAACAAAACTTACTGTTTTGGTATCCGGTGCAACGGGCAGCCAAGGTGGTGCGGTTACTCAGGCTCTTCTAGCCTCCGGTCATACAGTTCGCGCATTGACACGTAATACCGAATCACCCTCGGCAAAACGGTTGCTGGACTTGGGCGCTGAAGTTGTGCGCGGCAATTTCGATGATGCCGAGAGCTTTAGCAAGGCCATGGAGGGTATCGACTCCTTTTATCTTATGGGCAGTCCGCTGGAAGTCGGTGTGGGGGGTGAAACCAGACAAGGCATTGCATTGGCAAATGCGGCAAAGGCCGCCGACGTTGGACATCTTGTTTATGGCTCTGTAGCCAATGCGGATCAGAGTACCGATATCCCCCATTTCGATAGTAAATACACCGTCGAGCAACATATCAAAATGTTGGGTATTCCCTACACCGTCAGTGCACCAGTGTTCTTTATGGATAATGTGGTTGCACCATGGTCTCTCGATGCATTGAAGGCGGGCAAGATATCACAAGCCTTGCCTGGGGACCGAAAGTTGCAACAAGTCAGTGTGAAGAATATCGGTGACTTTGTGGCCAGTTTGATCAACAGACGGGAAGCGGTATTTGGGAAAAGATTCGATATCGCAGGTGATGAGCTTACTGGTGAGGAGAGCGCTGCCATTCTGACCAAGGTGACCGGGCGAGAAATTCGCTATGAGAGCTTGCCTGTGTCGGCATTGCGGGAGCAAAGTGAGGATATGGCGATGATGTATGAGTGGTTTGACCGTGTGGGGTACAGTGTCAATATTGCCGAACTGCACAAAACTTTTTCCGATGTTGATTGGCAGAGTTATACCCAGTGGGTTGAATCACAGAGTTGGCAGTTCTTGCACGATGAGTGATTGCTGCCAACAGGCCTGAGGATTTGGCCTACTTCGGTGACCACTCAATTTTTTGGCCTGGACTGATTCTGACAATTCAACCCTGGGATCTGTAGCTCTTTCCAGAGCAGGCCAGAGTAAAAATAAGTTCGTCATTTTTATGTGTGTGCTATGTCCGTGCTGCCCTGAGTTCTGCCACTAACCGGGTACGGACATTGGGAGGCCTGGCGCTGAGGCTTTCGCACCATTTGAGATGAGCGAAAGATAATTCCTGTGTTACAGGAAAGGTGGTAGGGCGTTTGCTGTGCTGCCGACTTGCTAAGTGCGCTACTTTTAGCCGGATTAATAGCCTAATGGGTTACTCCGGCCGAGGTACAGACCCGCACTAAATTTTTAGGGTTTCACCTACTTTATACGCTGTCACCGGATTACCTATAAATAACGTTAAAGAACCTCTGAATAAATAGAGTAAGCAGGTCCTAAGTGCTTACTTGGAAACGGGTATGTTTACATTACAGGTAGTACATAACTGAGGGAGCGGAAAACAATGGATAGATTCACCACCGCAGTTGTCGTTATCGGTACTATTGGGATATTGGCTATCAGTGCTTATGCGGAAGAGTCTAGAGTTCAGCGTCATGAGTTGTCGGCTGTTTTTACCGGAGAAGTTCTGGGTGCGGGCCAGATTCCGGTTAAAGATGCAACGGTTCATCTGGTGCCGGTCGATGCAATCGATATGACGCCTATCACCGCCAGTGATGTGTGGCGCGAGCCTTATATAGCCCAGGCTTACGATGAGCCGTTGGAGGATGCCATTCGGGCTTCTGGTGATAAGTTCCCGAGTGGAAAGAGTGGCATGGAAGGTCGTTTTGCTATCTCCGATATCCCTGATGGTAAGTATTACATTCATGTCACCCCGGCGCCTGGTGATGTAACCCATTTACCCGGGGGTGATAAAAGCAGGGAGTCTTATGATGCTGAGGAGTTGCGCAATGGTATGATGAAAATAGCCATCTCCAGTCGGCCATCGGCGGAGGCGCACTATGTCGGCAGTACCGCTTGCCTGGAGTGTCATGAT
>JAKSCN010000635.1 GCA_022360595.1 Chromatiales bacterium | reverse complement strand
CGCCAGGCGCTGCAGTAGCTCACTGGCCTGTTGACGATGATCTGCACGGGTCGACTCCACCAGGGTAATAGCCCGTGAGAGTGCCCGCCGCTTGCCGGCAAGTATATCGCCGGCAAGCGTCTCAATAGCGCCAGTCATGCCCGACTATTCGAACTCAATGATGGTCTGATCAACCATCAGGCTATCGCCCGACTCGGCACAGATCTTGGCAACCACTGCGTCCTGCTCGGCGCGCAGTACATTCTCCATCTTCATCGCTTCGATCACCGCCAACTCCTCACCGGCTTTGACCTCCTGGCCGGCTTCAACAGAAACCTTCACCAGCAGACCGGGCATAGGTGACAGCAAGAACTTGGAGAGATCGGGCGCCTCTTTCTCAGGCATCAACGCATGCAGCTTGGCCGCGCTTGGGGTGGTGACCAGCGCATCAGTGCGGGCACCGCGATGGTACAGTTGATACCAGAGACCTTCGCGTTCAACCTGGAAGCAGACAGGCTCGTCATTGATCATGCCTTCAAACAGTGGCTGACCCAGCGCCCAATCGGTAGTGACGCAGTACTCCTTGCCGTCATAGCTCACTTCGTAGCCATACTCTTTCGGCACAACCCGAACCAGATGAGTTTCGCTATTGATGATCACTGCCCAGTCGTCGTTCACTTTGCGACCGTAACCGGGAACCTGACCACTCAGATTGGCGGCGCGGTCCATGTAGTTACGGTGAATCATGGCCGCTACAACGATCGGCTTGGCCGGATCTTCTTTTGGCACCATCTCGGCGTTAAAGCCGTCAGGATACTCTTCCGCGATGAAATTGGTGGTAAGACGCCCCTCTTTAAAGCGGGGGTGAACCATCAACGCGTTCAAGAAGCTGATATTATGCTGCACACCGCGAATGTAGTACTCATCCAACGCCTGCTGCATGCGCTCAATCGCTTCATCACGATCTTTACCGTAGGTCACCAGTTTTGCGATCATCGGATCGTAGAACATGGAGACTTCACCGCCTTCGTAAACGCCGGTATCGACCCGAACATTCTCGCCTTTTGGCGGCTGATAGTGAACCAGGCGACCAATGGAGGGCAGGAAGTTACGGAACGGATCTTCCGCATAGACGCGCGACTCCATCGCCCAGCCGGTCAGCTTCACATCTTTCTGCTTCAGCGGCAGCTCTTCGCCGTTGGCGACACGAATCATCAGCTCTACCAGATCCTGGCCGGTGATGTATTCGGTAACCGGATGCTCCACCTGCAGACGGGTGTTCATCTCCAGGAAGTAGAAGTTACGCTTAGCGTCAACGATGAACTCAACGGTACCGGCAGAGCGGTACTGTACCGCTTTGGCCAACGCCACTGCCTGTTCACCCATCGCTTTACGCGTCTTTTCATCCAAGAATGGTGAAGGCGCCTCTTCAATCACTTTCTGGTGACGACGCTGGATAGAGCACTCACGCTCACCCAGATAGATGACATTACCGTGGGTATCAGCCATCACCTGAATTTCGATGTGACGCGGCTCTTCAATAAATTTTTCGATGAAGACACGGTCATCACCAAAGGATGAACGCGCTTCGTTGGTGGCACGCTCAAAACCGTCACGACACTCCTCTTCGTTCCAAGCGACACGCATGCCT
>JAKSCN010000418.1 GCA_022360595.1 Chromatiales bacterium | reverse complement strand
CATCGGTGGTGGCTTTCCAGAGATGGTGATGCAGGAGCTACACGCAAACAGCAGCTTGCGGGGTGAGATCAAGGCATTCATTGAAGCGGGTGGCCCTGTCTACGCCGAATGTGGTGGCCTCATGTATTTGTCCCGTACCCTGACCTGGAATGGTGTGCGCTGCGAAATGGTTGGCGCTATCCCCGGAGATGCGGTGATGCATAAAAAACCTCAGGGCAGGGGCTATGTGAAGCTGCAGGAGACCGGGCGCTCCCCCTGGCGGCAGGCGGAAGCGGGTGATAACCGTATTATCGCGGCCCATGAATTTCACTATTCCGCCATCGAAAATTTACCCGCGAATACCGAGTACGCCTATGCGGTAAGGCGGGGTGCCGGTATTGATGGCTTGCATGATGGGTTCATCTATAAGAATTTGCTCGCCAATTACACGCACATGCGCGACGTGGGTGATAACCACTGGACGGAGCGCTTTCTGAGTCACATTAAACGGTGCCGGGAGCAACAGCAGAATCGGAATTAGGGCTTTGTCTGGAGTGGGAAACCGCTTTTTTTCAAAGGTGGTATGATAAGAAATTCAGATAAAATCGACGTTTTAAAGAGAAGTTTTGTAAGATCACCTGGAATAGGTACGAATCCTGGGTGGGAGGAGAGTCAGATGTTTGAATTGACACAGTCAGCCGCGGAACAGGTAAGGGCTGCCTCAAAAGAGGGGGGCACCGAGGGAATGGCTTTACGATTGGCCGCCAAGATGAAGCAGGATGGCAGTATCGATTATCTGATGGGCTTTGACGAGTACAAAGATGAAGATATCCGTGTCACCTCAAATGGTGTTGAAGTGGTGATGGCGCCGGAGTACGTCCCGCTGCTTGAAGACGCGGTGATGGACTTTGTTGAGCTGGAGCAGGGCGATTTTCGCTTCATCTTTATGAATCCGCTTGATGCCAACTATGAGCCGCCACCGAAAAAGCGCAGCTAACATATAGACTCGACTGGGCGAAACAACCCGGTCGAGCCCCGTCTGTTTTCTTTCGACATATCTAATTGCTATGGAACTATCGGCTGAAGATGCTCTTCGGTTAAATGTCCTTTTGGCCAATAAACCGCTAGCTATCAAAATCCATGAGTCGAGCATGACGCTTTATGGTCTGCTGCAGGATGGCGAAGCCACCGTCAAATTAAATCCTACGGGTAGGGATGAAAAGTATCTGAAGTCTGTGCGTGGTTTTCTCTCTGAAAAGGCACTGGGCAGTCCTGGGGGATATCCTCTCTATCTACAGCGTTGGACACGGCAGGGGCAGATGCGCCAGGATAGCCTAGAACAGCTACTGCTATTGGGTGATCCAACGGCTGTTTTTGCCGTCGTTTGTGCCGGTGGGCTCACCGACGAACTGGGCCGGCGGGCCTGGTGGGCGGCGGATGAAGCGGAAAATGCCCGGTGCATGCTTCAGACAGAAGCGATTGTTAAGGGGGAAACAGGCAAGGTACTGGCCAAGTACTTGGTTGATCATCTCGCCTTTGAGACTGAAACAGAGACCATGGTCGAGTCTGTGCGCATGGCACTGCAACCGGGACTGCTCGATGAACAGTTGCGTAATGATCTCTGGAAAAAGGCGGGGCGCAAAACAGCCTATCTACTCGGTTTTCTCGCGGCTACACCTGATGACCTACCTGAACAACAAGCTGCCAGGGCCGATTACGCCCATCTGTCTGACCAATTGGTTCCACTAGTCGCTCAAGAGAACCGCGCAGCCAAGCTCCTATTACACCTGCTGTCCGGCAAAGGACAAACCTTTCTGATGACAGCTCAGAAGATTCTTGCAAAGCCACCGACCCAGGATATTGTCAATACAACGCTGGATGTCATACGTTACTACTGTGCAGCTATTCGACCGGAAGATGATTCGGGCTTGACGATTGAAGAGCTGGAAGCAGAGGCAGAGCACTATATAAGCAATGATGTTGAAGCTGTTGCCTGCTTAGAACGTTTGCCTGAACTGGAAAAGGAGTTGCAGGCCATGCGTATTTTGTCCGGCAGCAGCTACGGGATATTGAGACCGGTGTTAGCAGGCAGTACGGCGTTGGGCAGTTTAATGCGCAAGAAGCTCCAGCCGGTAATGGGGCCTTACCAAGAACAGATTTCCATACTCACCAGGGCCTGTTAACACTAATTGCCAGCGCGATTTTACTGTATAAACTTACCAGCCGGTGTCCCAGTCTGTTTCTCGTGGTGATGATGGCCTTCCGCAATCCAAGACGTCATTCGGTAACTCTGCTTCTAGGCGTTTGACTGAATCGTAGGTGGTAATACGTTTCGACTTCAGGAGTTGAAAAGTCGGATCGTTACATGTTAATAATAACAGCATAAATTTTTCGGAAGGAACCGGGGGCTGCATGTCAGAACCGTTTTTAGCAGAGATACGGATAGTCGGATTCAATTTCGCACCACGTGGCTGGGCGTTTTGCGATGGCCAGATACTTCCCATCAATCAAAACCAGTCACTCTATTCTCTATTAGGAACCACATACGGCGGTGATGGCCGCACCTCCTTCGCATTGCCCGATTTGCGTGGTCGCATGCCGATACATGTGGGTGATGGGCACCGGGAAGGTCAAAAAAGTGGTGAAGAGACCCACACTCTATCAGCGGCAGAAATGCCCCAGCATACCCATACACTGAAAGGGTCTTCATCGGTTGGTAATGCTAAAGCGCCTGTAGGTAAAGTGTTGGCGAGAGCTGCCGTGTCCCAGATCTACCACAATTATGGCAACAGTGTCAGTCTTCATAGCGGTACAGTCTCTTCCGTTGGTGGAGGGCAGGCCCATGAGAATATGCAGCCTTACTTGGCTGTTAACTTCTGTATAGCGTTGCAAGGTCTGTTTCCTTCGCGAAATTAATTTAATAACGGAGAGATTGGATGTCTGAACCCTTTGTTGGTGAGATTAGGATGTTTGCCGGAAACTTTGCTCCGCGCGGTTGGGCATTTTGCGATGGACAACTGCTGGCAGTATCCCAGAATGACGCGCTCTTTTCCTTGTTAGGTACTATCTATGGCGGTGATGGGCGCACTACATTTGGGTTGCCCGATATGCGTGGCCGTGTACCTATTCACGCGGGAAGTGGTCCAGGTCTTTCGCCAAGACGATTAGGCGCTAAAGCAGGTGCAGAAAAGGTCACTTTAACAGTAAATCAGCTGCCTTCGCATACCCATAATCTGCAAGCCAGTACCACGCTGGCTAATGACTCGGAACCTGCAGGTAATGTTTTGGCACAATCTGCCGGGGCTGAGTTATACAACACCAAGACACCTGATAGAGAATTCGCTAGTAATTTGATATCTACTGTCGGCGGCAGCCGGTCACATACCAATTTAGCGCCATTTTTGTGTATCAATTTCATAATTGCACTGTTTGGTATCTACCCTTCTCGGCACTGATTTATTGGAGCATATATTATGTCTGAACCCTTTATTGCTGAGATTCGCATATTCGCCGGTAACTTTGCACCTCGCAGCTGGGCTTTTTGCGATGGACAGTTG
>JAKSCN010000268.1 GCA_022360595.1 Chromatiales bacterium | reverse complement strand
GTTTCTAAAGGCTGGAACCCATCAATTGAACACACTGAGCCACAACATGCTGCCGGTTCTTACTGGTACATGTGGAAGCTGCCTATGTTCGGTGAGACTGACGTAGACGCTATCCTGGCCGAGTGTGAAGCGTGCCATCAGGCACACCCTGATAACCACGTGCGTTTGCTGGGTCTGGATAACTACGCCCAGTGCGCTGGTGCTTCAATGGTTATCTATCGCGGTACGCCAGCTTAAGCGCTACTGCTAACAGCCATGGTATTAGCCCCTGTCTCAATTTAGGTGGGGCAGGGGCGATTTTTACATGAGCTATTAATTGTGGATTGCAGTAGTTAATGCAGTTTAGAATCAATAGTTTACGATCACTTGGAGCGGAGCATGAGTGACATTGATGCCAATCAGTACTTGATCAAAGAAGAACCCTATTACCGTCCGGTATCTGATGAGGTCGACAAATATGAGGCCGCATACAATGCCCGCATGCCTGTCATGCTTAAAGGGCCAACAGGGTGCGGTAAATCCCGCTTTGTTGAATACATGGCTTGGAAACTCCAAAAGCCTTTAATTACGGTTGCCTGTAACGAAGATATGACCGCATCTGATTTGGTCGGTCGTTTCTTGCTCGATATCAATGGCACCAAATGGCAGGACGGTCCTCTGACTGTGGCAGCCCGAATCGGTGCGATCTGTTACCTCGACGAGGTCGTGGAAGCGCGACAGGATACTACCGTAGTCATTCACCCCCTAACTGACCATCGCCGGGTGCTGCCCCTTGAGAAGAAGGGCGAGTTAGTACAGGCACACCCTGATTTTCAGATTGTTATCTCCTACAATCCTGGTTACCAGTCGTTGATGAAGGATTTGAAACAGTCAACCAAGCAACGTTTTGGTGGTCTAAATTTTGACTATCCCGAAGCAGAGATTGAAACAGATATTGTTGCTCACGAAGCCGGTATTGATCGTGAAGTGGCTGACAAACTGGTTCAAATTGCTCACCGTTCACGTAACCTGAAAGGCCATGGTCTGGACGAAGGCATGTCTACGCGTCTGCTTGTCTATGCAGCGCAGCTGGTTTCGGGCGGGATTGATCCTAAGGCTGCCTGTGAGATGGCACTCGTTACACCGTTAACCGATGATCCGGATATGCGTGATACTTTGGGTGCTGCGGTTAACACCTATTTCTAAGAATCAGTTGGATCTGAGGTATCAATCGTATACTTCGGGTCCTGTTGTTCAATTACCCTTGTAGATGTCCATGGTTGTGGGTGATCAGCTATGTCGGTGAACTTTGAAGAGTATGTAACCTGTTTAGATGAGAATGATCACTCGCACCGCGAGGCGCTCGAGTCTTCTTATCACGAAGCTTCACGGGTTATGTCGCCACGTGGCTTGCAGAACTATCTTGAGGGTATGCGGGCCTTCTGTACGCTGGGGCGTGGTCATGACCTGGTTCTGACGTATGTACAGGAGATGCCGGGGGTTGCAAAAGAGGTAGGTGAGGATATCGTTCCCGACATTGTCGAGGCGATGATGAAACTGGCCTCCCACACCTCAGGATCTGTTATTACACTGATCGTTGCCAACTTGCCGCTAGCTGCTTCTCGTCTGGGTGACGCAGAGGTAGTGCGTGGTTTCCTCAAGCTACTGCATCAGATGACCGGTAAGGCGCCACGCGGTCTGCGCCCGATGATGGAAAACCTGGATGAACTCTTGTCCAAGTTAACCCTGGGAGGCCTGCGTCGCTGGGTAATGTGGGGCGCTCAGGCCCATCAGCGTGATCTTGATGGTCAGCTTGCTTACTTCGGTTTGCAGACAGAGTCGTCCAGATCCATCTTGCAATCCGAGCGTCGTGGCACGCTATTTATCGACAACCAGCGTAAGCTCAACTTTTATCTGCGTGCGCTATGGGCGCGAGCCTTTTTTATGCGCCCGACTGCGGGGGATTTCGAGTCACGCCAGGGTATTCGTCCATTTATTGATGATTTCCAGATACACGTGCCTGATGCCTTCGACCCGTTCCGGGGTATTGATGGCATAGAGATTTATCGAGCTGCTGCAGCGCACGCCGCTGCACACATGGTATATACCCGCGATCCCATCTCTGCTGAAGAACTTTCCCAGGCACAGATGCGTTTCATCGAATTGTTTGAAGATGCCCGGGTGGAGTATCTCGCCTACAGTGAGTTCCCCGGACTACGCAAGCTGTGGCTCTCCTTCTTTACTGCCGAACCTGGTGAGAATGATGAGCTGGGCAAACCGCACGAAACCATGGATCTGATGATGCGCACCACCCGGGCCATCATGGATCGCGATTACCGCGATGAGCTTGATGTTATCAACGAAGTGGCCGACGACTACTACGCCAAGTTGCAGGAAGACCCATACGATCCACGCATGGCGTGGATGGCGGGTATCGATTTCTACAATAGGATTGTGCAGATCGCCAAGATCCCGAGTGTACGTATTCTGTCGGAATGGCCAATTCCTTACCGGGATGACAACCGGTATTTCTGGGAATTCTCTGAGAATATGTTCGAAACTCAGGGTGTCGACTATCTACCTTCCTCGCAGCAGACGGTTCGGCGCAACGTCAGCCTGCTGGAGTTTGTCAACGAACTTGATTCGGAGATGACCCATGATAATCCGGATGAGATCCTGGTGCTCTCCACAGAACTGTTTCCCTATGAGGATGAGGGTGTCAGCTATAACGAAATGGAAGGGGTAGAGCCGGTCTCCGACCCTTACCACTACAACGAGTGGGACTACCATGTACAACTGGCCCGTCCCGATTGGGCAACGGTCATTGAACGTAAACAGGGCCGTGGTGATCCTGAAATCATGGATGAGATCCTCACCAAGCATAAGCCGATTGCCTCACGCATCCGTCACCTGATCGATGCGCTGCAGCCGCAGGGCATTGTTCGTCGTCGTGGTTACGAAGAGGGTGAAGAGCTCGATCTCAACGCAGCGGTGCGTGCCATGATCGATATCCGCCGCGGCATTATGCCCGACCCACGCATCAACATCCGCATCACCCGTCATCTCCGTGATTTGTCGATTGTGTTGTTGCTCGATCTCTCTGAATCGACCAACGAGAAAATCGGAGACATTGCCGAGGGTGAAGAGGGCTATGAGGATCAAGACAGTATTCTCGACCTGACCCGGGAGTCCGCCGGGCTGCTCTCATGGGCCATCGATTCCATCGGTGACAACTTTGCAGTACACGGTTTTGCATCTGATGGCCGGCACGATGTGCAGTACTATCGTTTCAAGGACTTTGAGCAGGGTTACGATGACGATGCCAAGTCACGTCTGGCGGGCATGAAAGGCGGTCTCTCTACCCGTATGGGGGCAGCCTTGCGTCACGCCGGCTGGCATCTGACGCAGCAGAATGCTCAGAAACGTCTGGTGCTACTGGTAACCGACGGTGAGCCAGCCGATATCGATGAACGCGATCCCCAATATCTGCGTCACGACGCTAAAAAGGCGGTGGAAGATCTGGCCATGCAGGGCGTCTACACCTACTGCCTGACTCTCGATCCCGATGCAGACCGCTACGTCTCGCGTATCTTTGGTGAGAACAACTATTCAATTGTTGATCATGTTGAGCGGTTACCCGAACGCTTACCCAATGTGTTCGCGGCGCTGACAAGCTAGACCTGTTGATACTTGCTGGTTGGCAAGTGTTCATTTGAAATAGCTGTCGGAGCCAATCATTGAATTGGCTCCGACAGTTGTTGTTCGCCTGCGCAAACAGTAGCTATAAACCCTTTTAAAATCCTGTCGCCTGCCTTCTAATGTTCGTTTTAGAGGGGGGAGTGAGCTAAAATCGACCTTATCACTCACTTGTATAGCGTTACCGCAGGCACCTTAAAGTCCCATGTCAGACGGCGTCTCCCCATCAGATAGCAAAACAGCATGCGTGCGGCATTGGCGGCTGGACCGACATCTGGTTGTAGTTGATAGCCAGAGTGAAGGTATTTTTGATGCCAAACCAATAATCGGTTCGACACTGGAGAGCCTGATCGATGATCCCGTAGAGCGGCGTATCGCACTGGATGCTCATCGGGCGGCGCTCTCAGATAAAATTACAGCGTATGAGGCTATACGAGGCAGTGAGACATTTCTTGTCTGTGTTGAACCGGAGCCGGGTCAAGCGGGATGCCGTGCAACGGCGATGCAGATAACGCTCTACAAACAGCAAGAGCAGTCAATAGGAAAACTGAAGCGGCATATCGAATCGATCCTCAATGCGGCAGGCGAGGGGATCTATGGACTGGATCTGGAAGGCAAGGCCACTTTTGTCAACCCGGCAGCCATTGAGATGACCGGTTGGAGCGCCGAGGAGACTATTGGCCATAACATACACTACAAACACCACCACAGTTATCCCGATGGATCTCCCTATCCCCATACCGCCTGTCCCATCTATGCAGCCATCAATGATGGTGAAGTGCATGAGGTGAGTGATGAGCTGTTCTGGCGCAAGGATGGCAGCAGCTTTCCGGTCGAGTACACCAGCACGCCGATATACGATGAGGGGAAGCTGTCAGGCGCCGTGGTGGTGTTCAAAGATATCACCGAGCGGAAAGAGGCCGAGCGCAAGCTGCTGGAAGCTTTTCGCGAGGTTGAGCAGCTTAAAGAGCAGCTCCAGGAGTACAACACCTATCTCCAGGAAGAGATTAGAGAAGAGCACAACTTTGGACAGATTATCGGCAGCTCAGATGCCCTGAAGCGCGTGATGCATCAAGTCAATCAGGTGGCAGCCACCACAGCCACGGTGCTGATTACCGGGGAAAGCGGCACCGGCAAAGAGCTGATCTCCCGTTCCATCCATGATTTAAGTCCTCGGCATGATCAGGCGTTGGTAAAGATCAATTGCGGTGCTATTGCTGAAGGGTTAGTTGAAAGTGAGCTGTTTGGGCATGAGAAAGGTGCATTTACCCATGCCCTATCAACCCGCAGAGGGCGTTTTGAGTTGGCCGATGGCGGTACGTTGTTGCTTGATGAGGTGGGTGAACTGCCACTGAGTGCGCAGGTTAAGTTGCTTCGTGTCTTACAGGAGCAAGAGGTGGTCAGGGTAGGCGGCTCTGAACCTGTGAAGGTGGATGTGCGCATTATTGCCGCTACCAACCGTGATCTCGTAAGCATGGTTCAGCAAGGTGAGTTCCGCGAAGATCTCTATTATCGCCTTAACCTCTTTCCCATTGAAGTTCCGCCATTGCGGGAACGCCGTGATGATATCGAGCCACTGGCTCGGCACTTTCTCGCCCAGGCGGCTCGCAAGTTTGGTAAACCACTGCGACGTATTCGCCAAACATGCATTAATCAACTGGAACGCTATAGCTGGCCAGGTAATATTCGTGAACTGCAAAACATGATTGAGCGAGCCGTTATTCTGGCTGAGGGGGATCAACTGGAAGTGGGGCCGCTGATTCCCCAGGTAAATGTGACTGGTAAAAGTAAAATGCTTACTCTGCGTGAGATGGAGATCTACCACATCAAACAGGCGTTGAAGATCACTTCTGGTGTGATATCCGGCCCCAGGGGAGCAGCGGAGCTGTTGGCGATTCACCCGAACACTTTGAGGTCGAGAATGCAGAAGCTGGGAATCCAAGAGTAACTTTCTCGGTCTTCTTCGCGATACGAAATATCGTGTTATTCACTAAATATCGTAAATTCATCATTCGTTGTTACTTTGTGGTTTTTTCTTAACTCATTAATAAATATGAATATTTAAGCCAGATAGGATTCTGGCACTTTTTTTGTAAATAGCTCTGAACAGATATTCATCCTTTCGGAGTTATAACACCTTGACCACTTCTTCCTCAGACTATCTCATCGAATCGCTGAAGTCAGAGCAAGGTCTGCCAATCAACACGGGTAGTCAAAAAGTCCATCCGAAGCGAATGGCGGGACGTTTTCGTACCCTTAAATGGTGGACAGCGAGTCTTTGGCTCATTTTCTTTCTGGGCCCCTATCTACGTTGGAATGAGCAACAAGCCATCCTGCTGGATATTCCGGCACGGCAGTTTCGCTTTTTTAATCTGGCGATATTTCCACAGGATGTGTGGATACTCACTTTTGTGCTGCTGTTTTTTGTCATGCTGCTAATCCTGCTGACAGCCGTCGCTGGTCGAGTGTTTTGCGGCTTCTTCTGCTTTCAAACGGTCTGGACAGATCTCTATATGTGGATTGAGGAGCGTCTTGAAGGACCACCACGCAGACGGCAACAGCTTGATCAGGCACCTTGGAATGCTGAGAAGCTTCTGCGGAAAACCGTTAAGCACGCTCTGTGGCTGATGATCGCCGCTTTGACAGGTGTCAGCTTTGCTGCCTGGTTTACTGATGCCCATCACCTTTGGCAGGCCTATTTCTCTCTACAGGCACATCCCGCAGCCTGGATGGTATTAGCAATGTTCACTGCCGGAACCTATCTGTTTGCCGGCTTTATGCGTGAACAGGTCTGTTTCTGGCTATGTCCCTATGCCCGTATTCAAGGGGTGATGTACGGGGAGAATACTGCTCTGCCTGTTTATGATGCCCAGCGGGGGGAGCCCAGGCAAAAGCTTGGTGCTGTGAAAAACCAAACCAATCGGGGAGCCTGCGTGGACTGCGATCTGTGCGTGGCCGTCTGCCCTACGGGTATTGATATCCGTGATGGTCAACAGATAGGTTGCATCACCTGTGGCCTTTGTATTGATGCTTGTGACCATGTCATGGGAAAACTTGATCAACCCAAAGGATTGGTCAGCTACAAGTCACTGAACAGTATGCGGACAGGGCAGGGGAAACCCTTTTATAAAACGCCGCTGGCCATGACTGCCGGGCTGTCACTGGTTGCGCTGTTACTCATTATCATAAGCAGTATTAGCCATATCAGCGAATTCAGTATCAGTGTTTACCATCACCGCCAACCGGAATTTATCAAGTTAAGTGATGGGGCGATACGCAACCGCTACCAGTTAAAAATCCAAAATAAGACCGATCGGGCTGTTGGCTATCAACTCTCAATCATTGGTCCGAGTGAAATCAAAAACCAGGGAAGAGTGCATTTTATGCTCGAACCGGGGGAAGCGATATCGAGAACGGTTCTTTTGGATGCATTGGATATAGCACATCTTGCTGAGATAAATGCGATCTCTTTTCGACTGCTGAATGATAAGGGTGCTGAAAAAATGTTCCAGACTGTATTTATTGGGCCGCCTGAAAAAACAGGAGGTGTGTGGGATGATTAGCGCCCTGACTATAACGCCTCCCTTATTCAAGCGGATTTGGCAAGACAGGGCGCCAGAACCTGTCGTCGGGCGTGTGCCGGGCAACATGGCCATTTGGGTAGCCATTTTCTCAGAGATGAGTGAATTCGCCCTGATGTTCATCGTCTGTTTTCTGGCCAAAGTCCATTACCCCGAACTTTTCCATACAGGGCCCACCAAACTCAACACGCTGGCCGGTACTCTCAACACGTTGGCACTGCTCTCAAGCAGTTACTTCGTCGCAAAGT
>JAKSCN010000247.1 GCA_022360595.1 Chromatiales bacterium | reverse complement strand
TATCTGATGGATCAGGGCTACGAGATCTGCCCTGAGGTATCAAATCAATGGCTGCAAGTGCGCACCATCGTGTTTGTTACCAACCGGGATGTCTGCCTTGCGCTGGAGCAGGAGAAGAAGCAGAGGTAAAGCAGGTGTTGGAATAAAGGGTGATATTCAAAAGTGCGGTCTTGTTAATTGTTATAAGGCCGGACAAGGCCTGTTCTGATAGATCAAACTCTCACCACGCGATACCCGTGAAATTTCTGCTGGATCATGACAAGGAATATACCCAGCATCAGTCAAAGATTGCTCCAGCCAATATGGAATGATATTGGCTAGCGCCAGTCCTCCGATAAACCAACCCAGAACAAGCGGGCCAGCCCAGTGCTGTACGCTCTTTCCATTGCCCTTACGGCCGGCTATTTCAATAATCGTGAAAATCCAGAATATGGATAGCAATAGCAGATAGTAAGTGCCTGTATCCAGGGGGATGGCTTCATCCCCCTGTCTAATGCCTTGGTGGACTGCTACTGCCGTGTAGATAGCGTATATCACGGCCGGAAAGGCCAGGATGTTGAATAGTCCTATAATGATATACGCGGTTGTTTTGGACACTAATACATCCTTACGCTGCAGGGACCGAACAGGCAGGGAATCAAGTGTGGGTTTCTTTCAAGGTAGTTGATGTTGCGATTGAATTCGTACTCGATTTCGCGAAGCGTTACACCGATGCTTTCATAGGCTCTGATCAAGGCGTTTGTTGCCCCCAGTTTGCGGTCAATCTGCTCGAGTACCAGCCCTGTGACCACACCCACGGCAATGGCGGCAAGGAGTGGTGCCGATGCCACTGTTCCCAGAACAGCAGCGGAGCCGACAGCCAGTCCGGCAGCCGCGGCAGCGATAGAGCTAAGGCCGATTTTGATTAGATCGGTAGTTATCGTGCCGAGTAGCTCAGATAGGGTGGCGTCGTCTCTAATAAAGTAATCGAATATCTCTATGCCCACTGAGAGCACCACGCTGAGTACAAAACCGCTTTTGACAGAAGAGGTTATGCCTTTCGGGCCCACTGCCATGCGAACCACTTTGGGGTTGGTTGCCAGATAGCGCGTGCCTTTGAATATCTCCCGCTGTCCAGGATAGCCTTTGAATATGATGTATTTTTTGCCCGCGTACTGCTTTACGGTTACCTTGTCAGCTTTTATGCCGAACTCTTTGAGTAGTTTGGCGGCGGTTATTGCATCCAGGGTGGGTGCGACATAGCTTGAGCCTGTTTTGACTGTTCCTTTAGTGGACTGCCACTCTTTGATCAGTAGGTCATAGTCCAATATCTGAACGACCGTTTCGTTCTTTTTCAGATCTTTGACCAGCTTTTGTTCATAGTTCATGGTGCTTTCCCTACTCAGTGTTTACAGGCGATGCCCTTGTTCGATTTTTTCAGCCAAGCATCGGCGAGTTCAATGTTTTGTTCGACTTCGGTACCACGGCAATAAAGGTACCCCAATATGAATTGTGATTCTTGATGGCCATTTTCTGCCGCGGCGGTATACCATTTAACCGCTTTTGGCATGGAGCGCTCAATTAAAACGCCTTCATCGTAAATTTTCGCCAACCGGTACTGGGCTTCTGCTTCGCCCGCTTTTGCGCGTTGCTCCCAAGCGGCTATGACCTGAGGAGTGGATGTCTCCTCCATCTTGCCCTGCTGCTCGATTAGAAATACCGGTTTATCTTTTGAGGGGTGTTTGCGCTCCACTGCTGCGGCTTGGCGAAGCCAATCCAGGGCGGTTAGGGGATCTGTCTCCACCCCCTCTCCGCTAAAGTAGCTGTAGCCCAGTTGCCGGATCGCCGGTACGTACTCTTTCTCGGCCGCCAGCCGGTAGAGCTCTATCGATTTAGCGAAGTCGCCTTTTTTCGCATACAGCAGGCCCAGGTAGTAGTGAGCTTCAGGCGCGCCTGTTGTAGCAATTTCTTCATATACGGCGAACGCTGATTCATAGTCTCCGCTTAAATACATCTCTTGGGCGGCTTCAAGTCGCGAAGAGTGGGGTTCTTCTGCAGCATGCAGGAGAGACGTTGATACTATAAGCAGACAGGCGAGGGCGAGTTTAACAAAAGTGAAACTCTGAGCTATTCGTTTCATGGTTGGAATTCCATCTTCATACTGTACATACTGCATACAGCGTTCCTTGTTTAGGGGTGCTGGTGTTGAAGAGTCTCGCGGGATTATAGCTACGGTGATACATAGTGTCTAATAACTTACAGTACACCTGCTGTGCTTTTGAGACATAGGGCACACATCATTTAAGAGAGGCAAACATGCATTGGATATCCTGCTTGCCGGTAAACCAAAATCAGCAGACCTCAATAACCTTTCCGGGTATCTCTACATTTCTGCGCCATAAAAGTATATCTTTACCAGTTAATATGTCTGTTTAAGGTGTCTGGCAGAGTCTGCAGTATCTGTGCCAGCAGAATATTCATGGCCATAGTTTGGATGGATTTATGCAAAACCAACGGAATTCTTCTTTTATTACAGAGTTTTTCAGACTGGAATCTTCAGGTGGGATTCTCCTGATCTTGGCGGCCTTGGTGGCGATTGTATGTGCCAATACATTTTTATCCCCTTTTTACCAGCTTCTGCTGACTACGCCAGTTGAAATCCGTGTCGGTGCCCTTCAAATAGCCAAGCCTTTACTGCTCTGGATTAATGATGGGCTTATGGCGGTGTTCTTTTTCCTCGTGGGGCTGGAGCTGAAGCGAGAGCTGCTGGAGGGGGAGCTTTCCGATAAGCGAAATATTATTCTGCCAGGGGTAGGTGCCATCGGTGGCATGTTGGTGCCGGCGCTTATATATCTCTACTTCAATAGCGATGATCCTGTGGCCATTAAGGGCTGGGCAATACCGGCGGCTACAGATATCGCCTTTGCATTGGGTATTTTGACCCTGCTTGGTTCGCGGGTGCCTGTGTCTCTCAAGATATTTCTTACATCACTGGCAATTTTTGATGATATTGGTGCAATTTTGATCATTGCATTTTTCTATACATCCAAGATATCGCTATCAGCGTTACTGGTTGTCCTACTGTGCATACCCATACTGGTTATTCTCAATAGACGTAATGTGCTGTCAAAAAGTCCTTACATTTTGATCGGAGTTGTGATGTGGGTGGCGACCTTGAAGTCGGGTGTCCACGCTACGCTTGCCGGGGTACTCCTTGCCATGTTTATTCCGATGCGCTCAAAAGATGATCCTGATGTTTCGCCATTAAAAAGCTTGGAACATGATCTGCATTCGGTTGTCGCCTTTTTTGTTCTACCTGTTTTTGCATTTGCGAATGCCGGCATAAGCTTTAGTGGCATGAGCGCTGAGCAGCTTCTCCATGGTGTTCCAATCGGAATTGCTTTGGGGCTGTTTTTCGGTAAACAGATTGGCGTCTTCGGTCTTTGTTGGCTCTTTATAAAGCTGAAAATTACCAATCTTCCTTCTGGGATGAACTGGTTAAGTCTGTATGGCACGGCTGCGCTGTGCGGCATTGGGTTTACCATGAGTCTCTTCATCGGCTCGCTTGCCTTTGAGGAGACAGGCGTCGATCTCCTATTTGACGAGAGATTGGGGATTATATTGGGCTCGATAGTCTCAGGTGTAGTTGGCTACGGAATCCTTCGAGTCAGTCTGGCTTCCAGCCGTTCTGTGGAGCCGGAGAGAGATACTAAAGTGTTGGATTAGAGGCATTTTGGTAGACAAATTTTGTCTGATACCAACTTCTCTTCCCGTTTCGGACGGGGTGGTGGACTACAGCTAGCCCAGTTGCTGATGCAACGCCACCAGTTCACCGCTGATTTTGTGTTTCGGGTCGAGGTGAATCATCGGCATCGCCTTTTCGTGAGACTCCTTGATTCGTACCGATGAGGAGATATAGGCGTCCAGCACAGGAAGTCCATCCTCCTGCAGCTCGGTAACAATGCGCCGAGGCAGATTGGCGCGGGGCTGGAACTGGTTGACCACGATGCCC
>JAKSCN010000369.1 GCA_022360595.1 Chromatiales bacterium | reverse complement strand
CAGCGGGTCGCGATTGCGCGTAGTTTGTGCATGAGCCCGAGCATCATGTTGTTCGATGAACCGACCTCGGCACTCGATCCGGAGATGATCAAAGAGGTGCTGGATACCATGATTGAATTGGCTGAAAGTGGCATGACCATGCTCTGTGTGACCCATGAGATGGGGTTTGCCAAAACAGTGGCCAACCGGGTGATTTTCATGGATGGCGGTGAAATTATCGAGGAGAACAAACCGGAAGAGTTCTTCCATAATCCGCAGTCTGACCGCACCAAACTGTTCCTCAGTCAGATTCTTCAGCACTGATCCCTTTGGTGCTTGTTCAAGCGAGGTGTCGGTGTTGCGTCAGTGCCGCCGACGCCTCGGTTTCAGTGGCCAAGCTCGGCCAATAGCTGGTCTGTCATCCTCAAGGCTTGAGCACCATAACCTCCACCAAACAGATTGAGGTGGTTGAGAATATGGTAGAGGTTATAGAGTGTCTTGCGGGTACGATAGCCCCCATCCAGGGGCCAGGCGCTGTTGTAGGCGTTGTAAAAGGCCTGGCCAAAACCGCCGAACAGTTCGGTCATGGCGATATCAGCCTCCCGATCGCCGTAATAGACCGCGGGGTCGTAGATAACCGGCTCGCCGTTACGCTGATAACTGAGGTTGCCGGCCCAAAGGTCGCCATGCAGTAGTGAGGGCTGGGGGTTATGGTCAATCAACGCCGGAAAGAGTTCGAGCAGTCGTCTACCCCGGTCGATGAGTGCTCCCTTCTCTCCCCGCTGTTCAGCTAAATTGAGCTGGAAGCCGAGACGCTCCTCGCGCCAGAAGTTGATCCAGTCGCCGTGTTGCCGATTGGATTGAGGTGTTGAGCCGATGGTGTTGTCACGGTGCCAGCCAAAGTGGTTGGCCCGGGTTCGGTGCAGAGCGGCCAGGGCAGTGCCGGCTCTATTGCTATCGCCACTGCCGGCCAGCTCCAGTTGCTCTAATACCAAATAGGCCTCTCCTTCCGATATGCCGCAGCAGATAGGTTTGGGAACACAAATCGTGTTGCTGCCGGCAAGTTCATTGAGCCCCTCCATTTCGGCCTCAAACATCGTTAGGAGGTTGGCGCTGTTGAACTTGACGAAGTAGCGGGTACGTCCATCACTAAGGCTGCTTGCGCTGTTTATACAGCCCCCGCCGGCAGGCGTGATCTGTTTGGGGGTGAATAACTCGCCGCTATTCAAACTGATTTTCTCGGCAACCTGGTTCCAGTCGGGCATTTGGAGACTCTCCCATTCTACTGTTTTTCTCATCATAGCTTGCGGGAAAAGACCTGAAAACAGCGGGTTATACACAATAGTTCAGATGGCGGGTATTTGTATGGATAATGTCAAGCATTGCAATATTAGCAACCCCTAAAGCGCTGTAAGTCATTGATTTTTGGTGGTGCAGAGAGTTGTCTATTTTTTTACCAAATTAACCACAGTGTAATATTTCTGCATCATTCGGCTGTTTATACGGAGACTTTCCACAAAGTTATCCACAGGTTTTGTGGATAACCGGAGTAATTCCAGTTCATTCCGATAGTTAGCTCATTTTTGTCAGTTTTAGGCTTAATGAAATGGTCTAACTCAGGTAGAGTTAAGGGCTCCTCAGACAGTGAGAAAATGAGCCTCTGCGTTAATGCCAATCCCAGTGATTTTGCAGGTCGCTATTCCTGCGCCTCTCTACCAACTGTTCGACTATCTGCCGCCCAAACACGTAGATCCGGCAAGTGTGCAGGTGGGTGCTCGGGTGCTAGTGCCGTTTGGGCGAGGGCGTAGCTGCGGGGTCGTGATGGGTATCACTGATCGCTCGGATTTTGATCGCAGCAAGCTGAAGCGAGCCAGTGAGGTGCTGGATACGGAGCCTCTGTTGCCTGTCGATAGCCTGGCTTTTCTCTCTTGGGCGGCGGCGTATTACCAACACCCTATCGGTGAAGTGGTCAGCTATGCGCTACCGGTACGTCTGCGCAAGGGTGAGATACCGCTGTCGCTGTGCCAGCCAGGTTGGTGTTTGTCTGCTGACGGCGAAAGCATCGATCTCGATCAGTTAAAGCGGGCTCCAAAGCAGCGCTCATTACTACAATTTTTCCGTGATCAACCGGGCTGTCGAAGCAAGGATGAGGTCTATCGGGAGTGTGGTGAAGGGCGTTCTGCTCTGAAAGCGCTGATCGATAAAGGTTGGTTGCGACCCTGTGAAGTTGCGCCTCGGCCAATGGAAGAGTGCTGCTATGAAGCTGTCGTTGGGCCTGAGCTGAATGATGATCAACAGAGCGCTGTCGATGCCGTTGCTGCCGGAACAGATCAGTTCGGCGTCTTTCTGCTGGATGGGGTGACCGGCAGTGGCAAGACTGAGGTCTATCTGACATTGATAGAGCAGGTACTGGCGGCTGGACGCCAAGTGCTGGTGCTGGTGCCGGAGATTGGTTTGACCCCGCAGCTCCTGCGTCGCTTCACCAAGCGCATCTCAACGACTATTGCGCTGCTTCATTCGGGGCTCTCCGATCGTGAGCGCGAATTGGCTTGGCACGCAGCACGCAGTGGGCAGGCGCCGCTAGTACTGGGCACCCGCTCAGCCCTGTTTACCCCACTGCAAAATCTGGGATTGATTGTGGTGGATGAGGAGCACGACCTCTCCTTCAAACAGCAGGATGGTTTCCGTTTTTCGGCCAGAGATCTGGCGGTTGTGCGTGCTCAACGGGCTGAATGTCCTGTTATGCTTGGTTCAGCGACACCTTCACTGGAAAGTTTGGGGAATGGCATAAAAGGTCGCTATCGGCGCCTGCCTCTGAAACAGCGGGCTGGAGGTGCTAAACCACCCAAAATCGATCTGCTGGATATTCGCTCCGTAAGGCTCGATGCCGGGGTGTCGCCAACCCTGATGCGCCTGATTGAAGATGAGCTGGCCAAGCAGAACCAGGTGCTGCTGTTTCTCAATCGGCGCGGTTATGCGCCGGTGATCACCTGTCATGATTGTGGCTGGATCTCGCTCTGCCGCCGGTGTGATGCGCGTATGACCTTGCATCGAGCCAGCAATCTACTCTGGTGTCACCATTGCGGTTCCCAGCGGCGGGTCGATCCAGTCTGCCCGGAGTGCGGGCAAGATGATCTGCGCCCACTTGGGCAGGGCACTGAACGGGTGGAGGAGATGTTCTCTCAACGTCTGCCCGATACTGCACTGGCCCGAATAGACCGGGATGCCACCCGGCGAAAGGGGAGTCTGGAAAAGCTGCTGGCCGATATCGATGCAGGTAAGTACTCACTTCTGCTGGGTACTCAGATGCTGGCCAAAGGACATCATTTCCCTCACGTGACTCTGGTGGCAATCCTGGATGTCGATCTTGGGTTGTTTGGGGCTGACTACCGGGCTGCTGAGCGTATGGCTCAGCTTATCGTTCAGGTGGCTGGACGGGCTGGGCGGGCAGAGAAACCGGGCCGTGTGCTGATTCAGACCCGCCACCCTGACCATCCTCTGCTGCAAACGCTGATCCATGAAGGCTACGGTGCTTTTGCCCAGCAGGCACTGCAGGAGCGGCGCGAGGTAGGCTATCCTCCCTATAGCTATCATGCGCTGCTGCGTGCTGAAGCGACCAAGGAGGAGGAGCCACGGCGGTTTCTCGATCAAGTGGTAGAGCTGGTCAATACTCAGCTTGCAGCGGATGTGGAGCTCTGGGGGCCGGTGCCTGCGCCCATGGAGCGCCGGGCAGGACGTTATCGTGCCCACCTGTTACTGCAAGCGGTGGAGCGTTCGCAGCTTCATCGCTTGCTCAGTCAGTTGTTACCCAAGTTACAGAAATTGCCGGCAGCACGGCGTGTGCGCTGGTCGTTGGATGTTGATCCCCAGGAGATGTATTGATGAGAAGAGTGACCCTGTTTCTGCTATTGGTGCTGTTCGGCAATACCCTGTTTGCCGAGGAGATTGGCGAAGTGAGTACTCGCTTTAAATTTCTTGGACCCAATGACAAGGTGGTGGTTGAGGTTTTTGATGATCCTGATGTGCCGGGGGTGGCCTGCTACATCAGCCGCGCCAAGACAGGGGGTATCAGTGGTGCCGTGGGCATGGCTGAAGATACCTCCGACGCCTCCATCGCTTGTCGTCAGATTGGGCCTGTTACCTTGAGTGCGGAAGTGATGAAAAAGCGTGATGAAGGGGTAGAGGTGTTCAAGGCACGCACATCGATTCTGTTTAAGACGATGCAGGTAGTGCGCTTCTACGACCAGCGTCGCCATGTTCTGATCTACCTCACCTAT
>JAKSCN010000150.1 GCA_022360595.1 Chromatiales bacterium | reverse complement strand
CCTCAGACCGGTATCGAAGGCGATCGTCCAGAGCAGCGCGTACCGATGACGCGCCTGCGGGCACGCATTGCCGAGCGCCTGCTGGAGGCCCAGCAGAACGCCGCTATTCTCACCACCTTCAACGAGGTGAACCTGAAGGCGATTAACGATCTGCGCGGCAAATACAAGGACAAGTTTGAGAAAGACCATGAAGTGCGTCTCGGCTTCATGTCATTCTTCGTCAAGGCGGCCGTCGAGGCGCTGAAACAGTTTCCGGTGGTGAACGCCTCTGTTGATGGCCAGGATATTGTCTACCACGGCTACTACGACATCGGTATTGCGGTCGGTGGTTCCCGTGGTCTGGTGGTGCCCATCCTGCGCGACGCCGATCAGCTCGGTTTCGCTGATGCGGAGAAGGCAATACGTGAATTTGGTAAGAAGGCCCAGGAGGGTTCGCTCTCATATGAAGAGCTGACCGGCGGTACCTTCACCATCTCCAACGGTGGTGTCTACGGCTCCATGCTCTCCACCCCGATTCTCAATCCACCCCAAAGCGCAATTCTGGGTATGCACAATATTCAGCAACGCCCCGTGGTTGAAAACGGTGAAATTGTCATTCGCCCGATGATGTATCTTGCCCTCTCTTACGATCACCGCATCATCGATGGTAAAGAGGCTGTCCAGTTTCTAATCGCTATTAAAAACGCATTGGAAGACCCCACGCGTCTATTATTACAAGTGTAACCCCCAGGGCCAGGATGGCCCGATTCATACGTAGGCACTTCCCCGGTGCCTACGTTACTCTTTTCCCCTTCCCCCATTCATCCATACTCAGCTTAATGGATTTGCTGCCGTTATAATGGCTGTTGTACAGCAATCAAACAGGCGGAATATTCCATAGATGTTGAAGAGGCTACTGCTACCCTTAATTTTCCTTGTTCTCGCTTACGGCTTCTGGATGAGCCCGGATTTTAAAGAGGTAACGGCGGGTGTCGCCATTTTCCTCTTTGGCATGCTCTCATTGGAAAAAGGTTTCCGCACCTTCACAGGTGGCGTTTTAGAAAAAATATTGCGCCGCTCCACCTCTCGACTCTGGAACAGCCTCTCATTCGGCATCATCAGTACCAGCGTTATGCAGTCCAGTTCACTGGTCTCCGTACTGACCATCTCTTTTCTAAGTGCCGGATTGATCACCTTAAGCGCCGGCATAGGCATTATCTTTGGGGCCAATCTGGGCACCACTACCGGCGCCTGGTTAGTCGCCGGCCTGGGGCTAAAGGTGAAGATCTCCGCCTACGCCATGCCGATGCTAGTGTTCGGCGTTATTCTGCTGTTCCAAGAGTCGAAAACCCTTAAGGGCGTTGGTTATGTTCTCGCGGGCCTCGGTTTTCTGTTTCTTGGCATTCACCACATGAAAGAGGGCTTTGAGGCATTCAAAGCATCGATCAATCTCGCCGAGTACGCCATCCCCGGTTACCGTGGTCTGTTTCTTTTTACCGGCATCGGTATCTTCGCCACGGTAGTCATGCAATCAAGCCACGCCACCCTGGTGCTGATCATCACCGCATTGGCTGCCCATCAGATCACTTATGAAAATGCCCTGGCGCTGGCAATCGGCGCCAATATCGGCACCACCATCACCGCAATCATTGGTTCAATGAGCGCCAACCAGCAGGGTAAACGCCTGGCGGGCGCCCACCTGGTTTTCAACATGGTGACAGGGCTGATTGCCATTGTCTTTATTCACCAATTGGTTGAGCTGGTGGATAACCTCAGCCGTTACTTTGGCATCGCCGAGGAGGATTTCACACTCAAACTGGCGGTGTTCCACACCGTTTTTAATCTTCTCGGCATTCTGGTCATGTTGCCGCTGGTCAAGCCATTAGTCACACTGTTGGAACGTCTGTTCATAGAGAAAAAGGCAGAGATCGATCAGCCTAAACATTTAACCAACTCGGCCCTCGATTTTCCCGACACCACCGTGGAAGTGGCCCGCCTGGAGACCGAACACATCTACGATAATGCGTTGAGTATTATCATTCACGGCTTGGGCTTTCGCCGTCAGCAGGTCTTCTCGGAAGTTGTTCTGGCCGAAGTCGCAAGCCATCAGGCAAAAATCACCCGCCTGGATATCGACTCCGCCTATGCGCGTGGCATCAAAGGGATTTACAGCGCCATTATCGACTTTATCAGCAAGGCGGATATCTCACTGCAAGAGAACCAGTCCAATCAGCTACAGCAACTGTTGGCCGCCAATCGTCATATCGTGGAGGCGGTTAAAGATGTCAAGCATCTACAGAAAAACCTGCTCTTTTACGGCAACAGCGAGATTGCCGCCATGCGTAGCGCCTACGATAAACTCCGGGTCGATATCCTTACCCTGATCCGTGAACTCAATGAGATTCTCGCGGTGGAAGAGACAGGCACCGATTTGCTGGCGCTCGATACCCTGAAGCTGGTGATCAAAGAGGCCCAGACTGAGATCAATAGCAATGTCAGTACACTGATTCGCGCCGGGCACATCAGCCCCAGCATGGGTGCCTCATTGATGAACGACAGCGCTTACGCCTATAACATTGCCGGCAACCTGATCGCCGCGGCGGAGACAATCTTCATCAACGCTGAACAAACCATTAATCAGGCCGCCCGCTCCGTTACCCTGGATGATCAAGAGCTTGAACGCCTGGTCAAAGAGACCAGCCAGGCGTCTGCTGAAGAGTCTGGCCAAGCGACTAAGGAGACACCATGAAACGCAAGAAGCTCCTAAAACAACTCTCCAACTATTTCGATATGGACCGGCGTGAACTGTGTGAGCGCCGCGATAAGATGAAACTTCTGCTCAAACAACTGCGTCAAAAAGAGCGTGAGCTGAAACAACGCTGCAAAACTGAGATCGATGACGACAAATTGCGGCGACTCAAAAAACACCGGGCTACCGTTCACGCCCAACGCGTCAAAGGGATCAAGGCCCTGAAAAAGATGTCCTGCGACTAGTGTTCCCTCTCCCGGGAACACGCACATTACCCTAACCCAGAAGCGGACTGAATCAACACACTTACCGCAGGGTTCACTGATTCCTGCACAGAAATACCACCCTACCTCCGCAGACTCTCAATAAACTGAGCGAATACGGCTATAATGGCTAAACTTAGTTTATCTAAATACCTTGTTTTTTTTCGGAAAATTAGATCATGGCAACCATCACACAAGACGATTTTATCCAAAGTATCAGCGACGGCCTGCAGTACATCTCCTACTATCACCCCGCTGACTACATCAAGGCCCTTACTGAAGCCTGGGAAAAGGAGCAATCCCCCGCCGCCAAGGATGCCATGGCACAAATTCTGATCAACTCACGCATGTGCGCTGAAGGCCATCGCCCTATCTGTCAGGACACCGGCATGGTGGTTGTCTTTGTTGAAGTGGGCATGAATGTCCAGTGGGACAGTAGCATGAGCCTGGAAGATATGGTCAACGAAGGGGTTCGCCGAGCCTACAACAACCCGGATAATGTTCTGCGCGCCTCCATGGTCGCCGACCCCGCCGGTGCTCGTAAAAACACCGGCGACAACACCCCTGCAGTCATCCACACCAGTATCGTTCCCGGCGATAAGGTGGAGATCAAACTGGCTGCCAAAGGCGGCGGCTCAGAGAACAAAGCCAAATTCACCGTACTCAACCCCTCCAACAGTCTGGTCGACTGGGTGCTGGATACTGTACCTACGATGGGTGCCGGTTGGTGCCCTCCCGGTATGCTCGGTATCGGTATCGGTGGCTCCGCCGAAAAGGCGATGCTGCTCGCCAAAGAGTCACTGATGAGTCATATCGACATCCATGAGCTACAGGCCCGTGGTCCCAGTAACCGTGCTGAAGAGCTGCGCCTGGAGCTGTACGAGAAGATCAACGCTCTCGGTATTGGTGCACAAGGCCTTGGCGGTCTCACCACCGTCCTCGATGTGAAGGTCAATGACTACCCCACTCACGCAGCCTCCCTACCCGTGGCACTGATCCCCAACTGTGCCGCCACCCGCCATGTCGAGTTCACCCTCGACGGTAGCGGCCCTGCAGAGCTGACACCACCCAAATTGGAAGATTGGCCAGAGATCACCTGGGACGCTGCTGGCGGCTCACGTCGGGTCAATCTGGATACTGTTACCCGCGAAGAGATTGCCAGCTGGCAGCCTGGCGAAAGTCTGCTGCTCTCCGGTAAGCTGCTTACCGGGCGCGATGCGGCTCATAAACGCATTCAGGATCTGCTCGCCAAAGGTGAATCACTGCCTGAAGGGGTCGATTTCAACAACCGCTTCATCTACTACGTTGGTCCGGTTGATCCAGTCCGTGATGAGGTTGTCGGCCCGGCTGGCCCGACCACCTCCACCCGTATGGATAAGTTCACCGACATGATGCTGGAAGAGACGGGGCTGATTGG
>JAKSCN010000491.1 GCA_022360595.1 Chromatiales bacterium | reverse complement strand
TAATGGCTGTTTCCATGAACGACCCTCAGAACTCCGCGTAGAGGCGACCGGGGTTGAAGATTCCCGCCGGGTCGAGCGCCTGCTTCAGTTTTTTATGAAAACCCAACAGCGCAGATTGTAACGAGTGAAACACATCACTATTACGATCACCACCACGAAACAGTACGGCATGGCCACCCAACGCTGCCACTTGGCTGCGCAGCTGTTCCGGATCTTGTTCTCCCCGCAGCCAGCGCTGAGCGCCACCCCAGTCGATCAATTGTGCACCATCGCTTTGCAGGGAAGGTGCTATAGCGGGTAGCGAGAGTCGCCAGAGGGGTTCGGCACCCTGGAAGAATTCATGCTTAAAGTCACGCAGCTCTACCCAAAATTGGGCTGCGTTATTGAGTGGTTCACCACCAATCTGTTCAGCCGCGCTAGAGACCGCCGCCTCGGCGCCCGAGAGGCGCAGATAGAGCTGGCCATCAATAAAGCTGGCTGCTGTGATGGGCAGCGGCTTACGCCCCAGTTCGGCAATGCGGCTCAGCGCTTCGCTCTCTGTGCAGGTGAGTACGCGTGTCTGCTCGGCCTGGTTAACCGGCATCACCTTTATACTGACATCCAACAGCAGCCCCAGCGTACCCAGCGCGCCGCACATCAGCCGGGAGAGGGCGTAGCCCGCCACGCTCTTCATCACTTCGCCACCAAAGCGCAGGATTTCACCTTTACCGTTGATGATGCGTGTGCCCAATACAAAGTCGCGCACCGAACCGGTGTAGGGGCGTGCAGGCCCTGAGAGTCCGGCCGCCACTGCACCACCGATAGTGCCGCCCTCGGCAAACTGCGGAGGCTCGCAAGCGAGCATCTGCCCCTGCTCGGCTAGTGCCGCCTGGATCTCGCTCAAGGGCGTGCCTGCCCGGGCGGTGATCACCAGCTCTTTCGGTTGATAATTGATAATGCCTGTGTGCTCTGCCAGCACCAGCGGCTCACCCACCGGTGTACGACCATAAAAGGTTTTGGAGCCGCTACCGATCAGTTGCAGCGCGCGCTTTTCAGCCGCCGCATTCAGCACGGTCTGCTGGAGCTTTTCCGTAATATCCGCCATCAGCCGTGTCCCTTGTGTAGTGTTCGGTACTCAGAGCAGCGCTTGGGTGTCGGCACCCCTTTGCCGGGATTGAGCAACCCTGCCGGATCAAAGACGGCCTTCACCGCACGGAACTGGGCCAGCTCAGTCGGTGAGAACTGCACGCACATCTGGTTGATCTTTTCGATCCCCACCCCATGCTCGCCGGTAATGGTGCCGCCCACTTCGACACAGAGTTCCAAAATGCGGCCTCCCAGCTCTTCGGTTTTGGCCAGTTCACCGGGTTTGTTGGCATCGTAGAGAATCAGCGGGTGCATGTTGCCGTCACCGGCATGGAAGACATTGGCCACCGGTAGGCCGTATTCGTGGGACATATCGGTAATGCCCTGGAGCACTTCGGGCAGACGGTGACGTGGGATGGTGCCGTCCATGCAGTAGTAGTCGGGTGAGAGGCGTCCAACAGCCGGGAAGGCCGATTTACGTCCCTTCCAGAAGAGTTGG
>JAKSCN010000091.1 GCA_022360595.1 Chromatiales bacterium | reverse complement strand
CCAATCAGCTTGCGAGTGGGATCTGCCGAGAGCGTGGTCTTACCGGTACCTGAAAGCCCAAAAAAGACAGCGGTATCGCCTGCTTCACCCAAGTTGGCGGAGGCGTGCATCGACATGATGCCCTCTTGGGGCAACATATAATTCATCACCGAAAAGATAGACTTCTTGATCTCACCCGCATATTGAGTGCCACCGATCAACACCAGACGGCGACCAAAATGGACTATCACGAAGGCCTCTGAGTTGGTGCCATCGATAGACGGCTGGGCATGGAAATGGGGCACTTGCAGCACAGTGAACTGCGGCTCATCAACACCGATATGACGATTAAAGTTCTCCGGGCGGATAAACATATTGCGGGCAAACAGCGAATGCCACGCCTTCTGGGTGATCACTCGAATCGGCATCTCGTGTTGAGTGTCGGCGCCAACCAGCAGATCCTGGACAAACAGATCCTGCCCCTCCACGAAGTTACAGACCTTCGCCAGCAACTTATCAAACTTCTCTTCAGGAAAAGGCTTGTTGACCTTGCCCCACCAGATCTTATCCCGACTGCTTGGCTCATCAACTATAAACTTATCGTTCGGCGCCCGGCCGGTAAAACTACCGGTACGCGTCACCAATGGACCTAAGTGGGCAAGAAAGGCTTCACGCCGACGAATCGACGCCTCGTATAGCTGGGCGCTGGAGGGATTCCAGCGAATGGTTTCCAGATTTTTCAGACCAATCTGTTTCTCCAAAACAGCTTCCAGCGCTTCTATACCCATCGAAATCTCCTGTATACGAGTAAAAAATTAAAACGGTAGTGCAAAAACAGAAAATGGAAATGCCTAGCCAGCATTCCCATTCCGTGCGCGGGTAAACACCATTTGAATAACCGCTCTTTAATTCATTATATACCCCTATTAACTAAATTAAAGCCTTTCAACCACCAAATTGTGGGGGAGATCTTCATAACAGAGAATTGCCTGAATAACCTCAACTGCCTGCCCTGATCAGTGCCTAAAATCAGTGGTGAAATAGCTCATAAATAACCCCTCCATCAGCTAGGGCCTGTTAACAGGCCCTAGCACTAATAAACCATCTCCGCCAGATAGCCTGTTGCGATTGCAATACCAAATACAGAGACCACAAAGGCGCTCAGAATAGGCCAACGAAACATCCGTTTCAGCATAACCATTTCGGGCAGTGAAGCGCCCGCGCCACCAATCACCAAGGCGATCACCGCCCCCACGCCCATACCCTTTGCCGTGAGTGTCATTGCCACCGGAATCATGGTGGAACCACGCACGTAGAGGGGCACCCCGATAATTGCCGCTAAAGGTATTGCCCAAAAGTTTTCCGGACCGGCATAACGAACCAACAGTTCGTCCGGTACGAAACCGTGGGCAAAAGCTCCGATGGCCACACCAATCACAATATGTGGGAGAAAGGTACGAAACTGATTGACCGCTTCGAGAAACAGGCGTCTTGCCTTGGCGTAACGTGCATTGGATTCTATCGCTTCAGGTTCGGCAACAGCCGCACCACTCACATCGAAGGCTACGGCCACCGGTTCATTCTGAGTTGCGGCACAGCAGCCTGTCCCTTCCTTGGATTGCGGGGTATCTTTCGCCTCTGATGGGAGAGGTTGTCTTTTCTCAAAGAGATCCTCTTTCAGATAGCGCTCGAAACCAGCTCGATCCATTAACCACGAAATGATCACTGCCATACTCACAGCCATCCCGCTATAGAGTAACGCCATCTCAAATCCAAAGGTGACCCAAAATAGCGTAACAATAATGGGATTAACCAATGGCGAGGTAAACAAAAGCGTCATGGTTGGGCCAAACCCTGCGCCGCTTTTCAACAGCCCTAAAGTCAATGGCACGGTTGAACAGCTACAGAAAGGGGTCGCCGATCCGATCAACGCGCCAATCAGATAGCCCCTGCCGTGCTGTGAAGAGAGGTAATGCCGGCTCTTCTCGGCCGGTAACCATTCATGAAGCAGCCCGACAAGAAAGCTGATCAATACAAACAGTACAGCTAACTCAGCAAATAGCTGTAAACCAAAAAGTCCTGTTTCAATGAGCTGTTGGGAAAGTTGATCTGACACCATAACAATTACCAATATTCTAGAATTATCGAAATATTAATCCAAAAAAACTCAAATAGAGCAGCTAGCAGAACAACACTCTTCAGTTAGATAGTTGACCACCTCATCCAATGCGCTCATCACCGGCATACAGTAGAGAATCCGCCCTTCGCGTCTCTGCTCTACCAAACCCGCCGCTATCAGGCGTCCCAAATGGTGCGACAGCGTAGACCCCGGGATAGAGAGTGCCTTTTGCACACCACCCACAGGACACCCCTCCGGCCCATATTTCACCAAATGGCGAAAGATGGCTAACCGGGTGCTATTACCCAATTCAGCAAGTCGTTTGGCTGCAATATCCAGTTCCATACCGGGGAGTATAATACCAACAAATATATTTTCAAGTTTCTGGATTTATCGAAATATAGTTATCTTGCCGAATTTGCCGTGGTTACTGACCAATCACAAACAGACAGACCATCACTTCATTCAACGATGCCCCAACAGCGCATCGATATGTGTCATGACACTTCTGGCCAGGGCACCGAGCACATAGCCACCCTCCAGAGCAGAGATCATACGCCCCTCGGCATATTTATCCGCAATCTCTTTCAGCCTGGTGGTAACCCAGTCGTAGTCCGGCTCTTTCAGGCGAAGGTGCCCCATGTCGTCTTCAGCATGGGCATCGAAACCGGCGGAGATCATCACCAGTTGGGGTTTGAACGCTTCCAAGCGTGGCAACCAGTGCTCTTCCACCTGTTTTCTGAACTCAGTGCCATCCGCCCCAGCATGCAGGGTAATATTCACAATGTGGGGGGTATCTGTTTCATGACCGGTGAAAGGATAGAATGGGTGCTGAAAACTTGAGCAGAACAGCACCCGTGGATCGTCTTCAAATATATGTTCGGTGCCATTACCGTGGTGCACATCGAAGTCGATCACGGCGACACGTTCCAGGCCATACTCCTCCATTGCATGGGCAGCACCGACCGCTATGTTGTTGAAATAGCAAAAGCCCATCGCCTTATCACGCTCGGCGTGGTGGCCAGGTGGCCGAATCGCACAGAATGCCGCCTTGAACTCGCCATTCATCACCAAATCAACAGCCTTCACGACAGCACCTGCGGAGCGCAGCGCGGCAGGCAGGGTTTTCGGCATCATGAAGGTGTCAGAATCGAGCCGTAGAAT
>JAKSCN010000324.1 GCA_022360595.1 Chromatiales bacterium | reverse complement strand
GCCCAGGGGGCGTGTATTTTCCACTCGACTTTGCCCGGGGTTGGGGATGTCGGTGCTGTAGTTACGAAAGTCGGGCATGCGCAAGGCCTTGCGCAGCAGTCCGCCGTTTGCGTGGGGATTGGCGCTCATTCGGCGATTGCCCACAGGCGCCAGCTCCTTGAGTTCGGGCACCAGCTTGCCCTCGGCGTCGAACAGCTCTTCCGGGCAGTAGCTGCGCAGCCACTCTTCCAACTGCTTCAGGTGAGCGGGGTTGTCCTGCACGCCGCCCAGGGGGACCTGGTGGGCGCGCCAGAATCCTTCGACTTTGTGTCCGTCCACCTCTTTGGGGCCGGTCCACCCCTTGGGTGTACGCAAGATGATCATCGGCCAGCGGGCCCGCTCGGCGGTGCCGGTGTCGCGTGCTTCGTTCTGTATCTGTTGGATTTCAGCCAGGCAGACATCCATGGTGGCAGCCATGGTTTGGTGCATGGTGGCGGGATCATCCCCTTCGACGAAGTGGGGTGTCCAGCCGTAGCCTCTGAACAGTTGGTCTAGCTCTTCGTGTGAGATGCGCGACAACAGAGTCGGGTTGTTGATCTTATAGCCGTTCAAATGGAGGATCGGCAACACCGCACCGTCACGGATCGGGTTAAGGAACTTGTTGGAATGCCAGGCTGTGGCCAGGGGGCCGGTTTCCGCCTCACCGTCACCCACCGCGACGGCCACCAGCAGATCGGGGTTATCGAAAGCGGCACCGAAAGCGTGGGAGATACTGTAACCCAATTCACCACCTTCATGGATGGAGCCGGGGGTCTCCGGCGTGCAATGGCTGCCGACGCCGCCAGGGAAAGAGAACTGTTTGAAGAAGCGCCGCATGCCCTCTTCGTCCTCGCTCTTATCGGGATAGATTTCGGAGTAGGAACCCTCGAGGTATACCGGCGCCAACACACCGGGTGCACCGTGACCGGGGCCGGCCATGAAGATAGCGTTGAGGTCGTGCTGCCTGATCAATCGGTTCAGGTGGACATACATGAAGGAGAGACCGGGGCTGGCGCCCCAGTGACCAAGCAGACGTGTCTTGACGTGTTCTGCTTTCAGGGGTTCCCTCAGGAGTGGGTTGGCTTTGAGGTAGATCATTCCGGCGGCAAGGTAGTTGCACGCCCGCCAATAGGCATCGATATTCTCAACCCCTTCCGGGGTGAGTGTTTTGTGCGTAGGCGCTGCTTTGGGAGCATCCATGTGCGTTCTCCTGTATATCTATCGGTACTTCAAGGATTCAATACTATGCCTACAATATGGTTGAAATCTTAAAATACTTTAGTACTTTTTTATCTCCCTATAGCGCTATCGATTATAAGTAAACCTGGTTCTCATTTTGTTAGAGCCTGTAAGGCGCGTAAGAAGCGCTTGAACACAGATACGGCCATGCGGCTCAGCCCTGCTCTGCCGGCGGACGCATGGTTTCTTCTCGCGGCGGTTCATTGCGCCACTCATCGAACGGGAAGGGTTTGCGCTCTGAATTGAACGTCAGAAACTGTGTTGTCTCGTACAGATAGGTACTCAAGCCCTGTCCAAACCGGCGCAACGGTCTGTTGGGTTCGCCGGTAGCAGCCGCAAATATGAACTGGACTACGGCCATGGCAACGACAATGGCTTTAACTAAACCGTGGATCACCAGAAAGAGCAGCATGTAGAGGCCGCGGAACCAGATCTCATTGGTTCGGGTCTCTTTTCCGACCGGTGCTTCTTCAGCCATAGCAACCTCGTTTGTGGAATATGATGCCCACTAATCTGAGGGCGGTGAGTTGCTATATCAAGGGTACGATTATCTATTTGCCTGGATGACTCAACGCCCACCCTTCAATATATAGCCCCAGGCCGCTTTGTTTATCAGTCACTTAAGAAGACCGTCATCAACGGCACTTTCCAATCTTTGCTTCAGAGAATCCCATAGCGCGTCACTGCCTTTGGCAATGCGACTATTCAACGCAAATACTTTCTCTTTGGGTACGCTGTTTTCCTTCCAGCTATGGCCATCACCATAAAGATGGTGCAGTAGCGGAGGCATCCTGCCTATTGCTTTGACGTAGATCGCATCCGGGGTTTCACCCTATTCGAATTCATACCAAAGGGCCATATATTCATCAGATTTACCTTAAGGGAGCATATTTAAAATGCGCTTAACGCCTGCTGCTTCCTGCTCTTTGATCTCTTCTGTTTCAATAGGGCCTGTTAGAGGCTTTACCCAACGCCCTCTATACCGATAAATTCAGCGATGGCAATACCCTCTCGAAGTTTACGTGCCTCTGAATACTCTGCTGAATGGTAATACGCCTCGGCATCTGCCAGACTGGGGAATTCTATAATGACAACACGACGAGACTCTTCCGGACCTTCGAAGGTAACGGCGGGTATACCCCTGGCTATAAATTTACCACCGTATTTTTTAATAATGGGTGGCGTACTCGCCATGTACTCTTTGAGTAAGGCAGGGTCATCTACTTCAACCCTCGCAACTATATATGCAGTCATTAAGTAGTCCTTATTGTTGTTTCTAACTATCTAGCGCTCATCTTAGGGCCTTTTCACACAAATTACCGCTACAACTTAGGCATCTGCACGATGCCCAATTGCCCAAAGAGACCCAGTGTGTCCAGATAATCCCGCTCCCTGAAAACTT
>JAKSCN010000550.1 GCA_022360595.1 Chromatiales bacterium | reverse complement strand
TGTGATTTTTTCGAGAATTTCCGCTGTATCAACAGATTCTATATTTTTCTTGATATTTCGGTCTGAACCCTGAGCCAGTACTTTCATGAGCGATGCACTGCCGTCATCCAATACTTCGAAGAGTATCTGTTGGTCTGTTGCGTGAGGCGTTCCCCGCTCAATACGAAATAGTGTATCGGTACTGGCGTTGGCGCCCTTTATATGTAGCTTAGCGGAAGGATTCGAGGTGCCGAGACCTATGAAGCCATTTTCCTTGATATACAGGCTATCGGTTGGTGCGCCGGGGCGGATTCTTAAAGGTAGGGTACTTCCATTGCTTGCGTCTCTTATGAAAAAATTGGTCTCATTACCTGCTACATCCCAGGTTTGTGGGGTAAAACCGCTGGAGCCATCTTGTTCCAAGCGCAATGTGGGGCTATCACCGTCAACGATATGCAGTTCAACGACCGGTGTCGATTTGCCTAATCCAACTCGGCCGCCGTCATCAACGTATAGGGAGTGGGATGGTGCGCCAGCTTCAATTGTAAAAGGTGTTTTGCTACCATCGATATCGTCGATGGAAAACTTATTGGCGCCACCATTAGTGGCGTCGTTGACAGTGATTTGCCAATCACGGCTCGGAAAGCTTGCTGAATTAGATGTGTCAAAAAATCTAATCCGTAGATTGTTCTCTTTCAACCTGATGGTATCGTATCCGAAGCTTTCATTGTTTGCACAGTCTTGGCCTACACATAGGGACCCAGCAACAAATACATCATCGTAATTCGGAATATCTTTAACAGTACTTCCTTCTGCAGTTCCGTCATTGCCGATAATTTGTCCACCAGAGATCATAAAAGCGCCGGATGTTTTTACTGTAGGCGATGAATCGGCAGGACCAGTTAAACGACTTTTACTCGTACCGACTACGACAGAGACAACCTCGTAGGTATAGCTACCATCGGGTGCGGTACCCGCTGGATTATCGGATGGCGTGAAAGTAGCTGTCTGTCCTGCAGAAAAGGTTCTCTGGAAATACCAGTCATTGGGTCCTGAAACGGTGAGTTGCAGGCCAAATCCGCTCTGTTGTTGGGTTGATGCCCAGCTTAATCCGGAGGAGGTAACCTGGGTGGTAATAGGATCGCTGGCTTGCTTCTGTTCGGTAGCGAATAGATTAGGTGTAGAAAAACATGCACCCATTAATATAGTAACGGCGATCTTTTTCATCGGCAGCATGGTGGTATATCCCCTCAGGCCCAAAATAGTTGTTTTTAAATGCCCTCTGTCCGTAGAAAGCTCGCTTAGTTGTTATTGACGCAGATCAATTAGCTGGAACTATAACACATTTTTTTGCGATTATAATGGTGTGCGAGGAGAGCAGCGCCATAAGCTGCCTGTTGATGGGGGGCAGCTTGGATCGGACACCCAAGCAGTTTTTCTCTGATCTCTAACCAGCCCCGGTTGGCTGTTCCACCCCCAATACTCCATATCTGATTTGCCGCAGGGGCGCCGAGTTCAGACAGGCGGGCGTAACCCTCGCATTCGATCTGAGCAATACCTTCGAGAATGCCCTGGAAAAACAGCGGGTCAGAGGCGGGCCGGGGAGTCAGTCTAGGCTGTAACTGAGGGTCGTTGATGGGGAACCGCTCACCCATTGATGGCAGTGGGTAGTAGTTGAGTCCGGTTGGCTTGTTGGGGTTGACCCGTTGACTGTATGCCTGAATCTGTTCATCAGAAAAGTACTGTTTCAGTACCGCCCCACCACTATTTGAAGCGCCACCTACTAACCACAAGTCACCGATCCGATGGCTATAGACACCATACTCGGCCGCAAATACAGGCCGATCCGATAACACTTTGAGCACCAGTGTGCTACCCAGTGAGGTGACAGCCTCACCAATCTGCGAGATACCGGCAGCGAGCGTTGCCGCTGTGGAGTCTGTCGTACCGGCAACCAATTTAAGCTGCGGTGGCAAGTTCAGCTCATTCGCGATTCTGGGGGAGATCAAACCGACGGTGGTGCCGGGCGGGGAGACTTTGGGGAGCCATTGTTGAGGTATGGGGAGTTGTTCCAGCCATTCGGGCCAGCAACCGTTGATAGTGTCGTAACCCAATTTCAGACAATTATTGTCATCACTAACCCCCGGCTCTCCAGACAGTTTGCCAAGTAGCCAGTCTGCCTGGTGCATCAGATGGGCTTGCCCCTGTGAGGGGAATTGCCCTGCAAGATAGAGCGCTTTGGCTAAACTGGAGCTGGCAGAGATTACCGGGCTATCGGTTGGCGCAATCTTGCTCAGGATTTCGGCCTGTTTGATGGCGCGGCTGTCGTTGTACATCAGCGCAGGGTGGAGAGGTTCTCCATCGGCATCGCAGAGCAGTAGCGTTGATGACGTACCGTCAATGGCGAGTGCTTGGGGTGTGTGGTCTGGAAACTGTTGAGATAGCTGTTGCAGGAGTTGCTTGACCGCTACCCACCAGACTTTTGGGTGTTGTTCAACATAGCCTGGCACCGGTCGATTTGGCGCTGGTAAGGGGAGGGCTAGCTCGCCCAGCAGGTGCTTGTCGTTATCGATAATGGCCAACCGGCACCCGGAGGTGCCGATATCGAAGCCAAGATAAACCGGATTGTTTGGCAAGCGTAGGGCAGTGTGACGGCGACAGGTGGTTGCCAGCCTTCGGCACGATGCTCCGCTACCACGGTAGTGTAGATACCACCACGTACATTGAAGTCAGCGGTCAGGCGCATGAAACGTGGCTGAATCGCCTCTACCAGATCGCTAAGAATCTGATTGGTCACCGCTTCGTGGAAGGCCCCTTCATCACGGAACGACCAGACATACATCTTCAGTGCCTTCAGCTCAACACACAGCTTATCGGCCACATACTCTAAGGTGAGTTCAGCAAAGTCGGGCTGGCCGGTCTTGGGGCAGAGGCAGGTAAACTCAGGTACGCGGATACGGATGGTGTAGTCGCGCTCTGGTTGCGGATTTTCAAAAGTCTCCAGATCTTTACTGGGCTGGCTGGGCATAGTTAATTTCCAAAGTTAAGGCAATACATGTGAGTGCGGGGATTATACGGCACTGTTGATGTCGCCTGAAGAGGATAAAGGGAGGAAATTATCGGTCGAGCCAATGGTTGCCACCGGAGATAGTATCCAGCAAGAGGCACAAGAAGGGGAGCGTTTTCGTGAAAATGCCCGTAACTCTCAGGAGATCCTCAATCAGTTCAACGGCATCAAACAGAGTATCGAGAAGAGGGCATTAATGAGTCAGGGGATCGCCACCACGGTTGAGCAGCAGAACGCCATGGCCAAACATGTGGCTGAAAATATGGGGGCAATTCAGAAGTCGGCGGTACAGATCAGTGGCCGCACCGATCAACACCAGCCGTTCGCTTAACGAATTGGTGCGGGCGCTCGGCCAGATTACCGCTAAATTCAAGTATCAGTAGCAGCCTGAGATGAATGTCAAAATTTAAGCTGAGTAATTTTTTGGCAAGTAAAAAGTAAATATATCTAAATCATATAGATATATTGCCTATTTAAAGTTTTTTATAATAGCATGCACGCTTGTCACAACGGTCGCTGGGCTGTATCTTAGCGGCCCATGCGACTTGAAAAAATAAAACTGGCAGGATTCAAATCTTTCGTTGACCCCACCACGGTTCACTTTCCGAGCAATCTGGTCGGAATCGTGGGGCCGAACGGTTGTGGGAAATCCAATACTATCGATGCCGTGCGTTGGGTAATGGGTGAGAGCTCAGCCAAAATGCTGCGTGGCGAATCGATGGCTGACGTTATTTTCAACGGTTCCAACTCGCGTAAGCCGGTGGGCACAGCCAGTATCGAACTGGTGTTCGACAACAGTGACGGCAGCGCCGGCGGCCAGTACGCCGAGTACAACACCATCTCGGTGAAGCGTCAGGTCTCACGTGATGGTCAGTCCAACTACTTTATGAATAGTGTCCGCTGCCGGCGGCGCGACATTACCGATCTGTTTCTCGGCACCGGTCTCGGGCCGCGCAGCTACTCCATTATTGAACAGGGGATGATCTCCCGCCTGATCGAGGCGCGCCCGGAGGAGCTGCGAGCCTTCCTTGAAGAGGCCGCAGGTATCTCCAAATATAAAGAGCGTCGCCGCGAGACCGAGAACCGCATCAAGCACACGCGCGAAAATCTGGATCGCCTCAATGACCTGCGTGAAGAGATCGAAAAACAGCTCGCCCACTTACAGCGCCAGGCGGCTACGGCTGAACGCTATAAGGTCTACAAAGAGCAGGAGCGCCGCTTGAAGGCTGAGCTGCTGGCACTGCGCTGGCGCCTGCTGGATGAAGAGACCAAGGGACGCGAGAAACAGATCGCCGAGCGTGAAACAGACCTGGAAGCAGCCATCGCCAAACAGCGCCGTTTTGAAGCGGATATCGAACAGAATCGTGAGAAACACATTGAAGTGAACGATAACTTCAATAATGTTCAGGGCCGTTACTATTCTGTCGGCAGCGATATTGCCCGACTCGAACAGTCGATTCAATTTCTGAAAGAGAGTCGCTCCCAGCACGAGCAGGATCTGCACAACACCGAGCAGGCCTGGCAGGAGTCTACCGATCACCAGCAGCAGGACTCCTCGCGTCTGGAAGAGATCAATGCTCTGCTGGAAGAGCAGATGCCTCAACTGGAAGAGACTCGTGCAATCGAAGAGGTTACCAGTCAGCGCCTGGCTGAGGCCGAACAGTCGATGCAGAATTGGCAGAGCGAGTGGGAGAACTTCAACCACCAGGCGGCGGAGCCGGCCCAGACCGCGCAGGTGGAGCGCACCCGTATCAATCATCTGGAGCAGCAGGAGCAAAATCTGGAGAAGCGCATCGAGCGCATGAACGAAGAGCTGAGCCGCCTGAGCGACGACAAGCTGCTGCAGGATATCCGCGAACTGGAGGGCCAGGAAGAGGCGCGCCAGGAGCAGATCGAGGCCTTGCAGGAGCGCCTCAGTACAGTGCTTCAGCAGATCAGCACCTTGCGTGAAGAGAACAGTCAGCACAACAATGAGCTGAATCAGGCACGCGAACGCCTGCAGACGGCGCGAGGTCGCCACGCCTCTCTGGAGGCTCTACAGCAGGCGGCGCTAGGCAAGCAGGAAGACAGCATCACCGAATGGCTTGATAACCAAGGTTTGGCCAGTGCCGCCCGTCTGGCCGAGAAGATTCAGGTGGAGTCTGATTGGCAACAGGCTGTGGAGACGGTGCTCGGCTTCCATCTGCAGGCGATCTGTGTTGATGGGGTGGAGGGTCTTGCCGGCACACTGGAGAGCTTGGAAGCTGGCTCTATCTCGCTGCTGGATACCACCGCTTTCCAGCCACCTACTGATACCGGTAGCGACACGCTGCTCTCCAAAATTACCGCACCCTGGCCAATGACCGGTCTGTTGGCGGGCGTCAAAGTGGCCGATGATCTCAGTCAGGCGCTGCAGATGCGCAGTAGTTTGCAGCCCGGCGAGTCGCTCATCACCCGCGATGGTATCTGGGTGGGAATCAACTGGATACGCCTCAATCGAGAGAGTGATGGCACCAGCGGTGTTCTGGGACGTGAGGGTGAAATCCGTCAGTTGGCGGAAGAGATCGCCATGCTGGAAGAGCGGGTTGAGACGTTGTCTGAAGCGGTACAGAACGGCCGCGAGCGTATGCGCGAAAATGAGCAGGCGCGGGAGCAGAGTCAGCGGGAAGTGAATGAACTGAACCGAGGACTTTCGGATATCCGTTCCTCTCTCAGCGGTAAGCGTACTCGTGCCGAGCATATTCAGCAGCGCAGTGAGAGTGTGCGTGGCGATATCGAAGAGCTGAAACAGCAGATTACCCAGGGCCGTGAAGATCTGGAGACCGCACGTGGTCGCTTGCACATCGCTCTGGAAGAGATGGAGACCTTGGGCGAGCGCCGCGAGGCGCTGATTCAGCGTCGTGATGAACTGAAAGATCGTCTCACTGAAGTGCGTGAGGAGGCGAGCCGTCAGCGCAGTCTGACCCATGAGATCGCGCTGCGTATCGAATCCATGCGCAGCTCACAGCAATCACTGACCCAGAGTCTGGAGCGTATGCACAACCAGCTTTCGCACCTGACCACGCGTCGTGAAGAGTTGAAAATGGCCCTGGAAGAGGG
>JAKSCN010000081.1 GCA_022360595.1 Chromatiales bacterium | reverse complement strand
TCTTCGATGATCTGCTCGCGCTTTTCGATACTCTCGGTCGTCTCCTGATAGAAATGGATCGCTTCCGAGGCCGGGCGGCGCTGCCTGGGGATCATCAATACAGTGATATCCCACTCCAGAGAGCCTTTATGGATACGCAGCCTGGAGCCTACTTTAACCTCTTTCCCTGGTTTGGTTCGTTGCCCGTTCAGGTGTACCTTGCCGCCGTTGATCGCCTCGATGGCAAGCTGTCTGGTTTTGAAAAAGCGAGCCGCCCAGAGCCACTTGTCCAGGCGCAGGCTGGTCAGTTCTTGCTTCTCAGTCATAAGCCGCGTCACCCAACAGTTGATCTAACTGCCCGGCGCTCTCCAGATCGGCCAGCTCTTCGAAACCCCCGATGTGGTTGTTATCGATAAAGATCTGCGGCACGGTTTTTTGTCGACAGCGTTTCAGCATCTCACGCATCCGGTCGCGATTACCCTCCAGGCCATACTCGGTGAACTCAACGCCCTTATCGGTCAGCAGGTTTTTGCTACGTGAGCAGTATGGGCAACTGTTGGTGGTATAGATTTCAACTTTGGGCATGGTTTGATCCAATAAAACAGCGTATCAAAAATAGTTTGGGGCAAAATTGGCCAATTTCAACTCGTGTGATCCGACTGATCGAGATATTTGTTATACGGTAATCACACGCTTCGCTTTCGTCTGTTGATCCGCCATAATTTCATCATGATTTCATCGATGAGCGAAGGCCAGTATATGTCGCAAGATGCACCAAACACCATTTACCTGAAAGATTACCAGCCCCCAGCCTATTTGATCGAACAGATTGATTTGACCTTCCAATTGGGCGAAGAGGAGACGCTGGTCAAGTCGCGGCTGCAGGTAAGACGCAACTCTGCAGGGCCTGCCAGCGAGGATCTTCGTCTGGATGGTGAGCAACTGGAGCTGCTCTCAATTGCGCTCGACGGTCAAGCGCTGCCCCAGGAGCGCTATCAGGTTGATACGGAGAGTCTGACAGTATTGAACGTGCCCGAGCAGTTTACCCTGGAGACACTGGTGCGTATCAAACCCCAGGAGAATACCGCCCTGGAGGGACTGTATAAGTCTGGAACGATGTTCTGTACCCAGTGTGAAGCCGAAGGGTTCCGTAAGATCACCTGGTATCTGGACCGGCCCGATGTGATGGCCCGTTTCTCCACCACCATTCAGGCAGATCCTGAACGCTATCCGGTGCTTCTGTCCAACGGTAACCCGGTTGCGGAAAAGCAATTGGATGATGGCCGGCGCGAGGTGACCTGGGAGGACCCCTTCCCGAAACCCGCCTACCTGTTTGCCTTGGTTGCCGGGGATCTGCGTGATATTCGGGACAGCTATACCACCATGTCCGGCCGGGAGATCGATCTGCGGATCTATGTGGAGCCTGAGAATGTTGATAAATGCGGCCACGCCATGCAGTCACTCAAACATGCGATGGCCTGGGATGAGGAGCAGTATGGCCGGGAGTATGATCTGGATATCTACATGATCGTTGCGGTCAATGATTTCAACATGGGGGCGATGGAGAACAAGGGGTTGAACATCTTCAACTCCAAGTATGTGCTGGCGCGTCCCGATACGGCGACTGATCGTGATTTTCAGGGTATCGAAGGGGTAATCGCCCACGAATATTTTCATAACTGGACGGGCAATCGCATCACCTGTCGTGACTGGTTTCAGCTCAGTCTGAAAGAGGGGCTGACTGTGTTTCGTGACCAGGAGTTTTCGGCGGATATGGGATCGCGTGGGGTCAAGCGTATCGAAGACGTTCGCCTGCTGCGAGCCCATCAGTTTGCTGAAGATGCCAGCCCGATGGCCCATCCGGTGCGCCCCGACTCCTACATCGAGATCAATAACTTCTACACGGTTACGGTCTATGAGAAAGGCGCCGAGGTGGTCAGAATGCAGAACAAACTGCTGGGCCCCAAACTCTACCGCAAGGCGATGGATCTCTACTTTGAGCGCCATGACGGGCAGGCGGTTACCACGGATGACTTTGTTCAGTGCATGTCCGACGCCGGGGGGAAAGACCTGACCCAGTTCAAGCGTTGGTACGATCAGGCCGGCACACCGGAACTGCATATCACCAGTAGCTACGATGCCGGGAGCATGACCTATCAACTGCAGATAGAACAGCGCTGCCCGGATACCCCGGGCCAGTCGTCCAAACAGCCGTTCCATATCCCGGTGGCGATCGACTTACTGGATAGCCAGGGTAATGAACTGCCACTGCAACTGGAGGGAGAGCTGGAAGTTACCCAAGGCAACCGGGTGATGGAGCTGTATGAGGCGCGAACCCAGTTCCGTTTCATCAATGTGCCTGAACAGCCGATACCCTCACTATTACGCGGTTTCTCCGCGCCGGTGAAGGTGTTCTACGACTACAGCGATCAGGAGCTGATGTTCCTGATGGCCCATGACACCGATGGCTTTAATCGCTGGGATGCCGCGCAGAGGCTCTCCC
>JAKSCN010000132.1 GCA_022360595.1 Chromatiales bacterium | reverse complement strand
TGTTAATCACCTTACCGTAGCTCTTGGAGCGTGGATTTACATCGACTGTGACCAGTTTATCCTGACCGTCACCCAACCCCTCGACACCCAGTGTCCAAACGTAAACAAAATCTTCCTGGCCGGTAATTTTAGCCATATAGGGGGACTGGCAGGTCTCATCCGCGTGAGCCGGTGCAGCGCTGAACAGTGTCATGGTGGCAGCCATTGCGGCAGCCAGTACAACGGGTCTCTTGTTTACCAACTTCATCTTCTCATCTCCTCCTCAGGTGTAGTTATAGTTCGAGACAATAGAATGAATGTTCATTAAAAAGTAGAACGAATGTTCATTCTTGTCAATAATTTTACTATGCTATGTATAATCACTACCTGAATTGACCAGACGGATGTACCATGCCCTACTTAGATAAGACCGCCCCAGTACCTGAGCCGGTAGACTGCAGAATCCTCACCGCAGCCCTCGATCTGTTTGTCGAACGGGGCTTCCACAATGTCTCAATACACGATGTTCAGAAAGAGGCGAATGTCAGCATCGGCTCCATTTACAACCACTTTGGGGGAAAAGAGGGGGTTGCCAAGGCGCTCTACTACCACCTACTGAATGAGTTCGAAGAGATGGTCAATGCAGTGATCGAGGAGGACCTCAGCAATCGTGAGCGCTGCAACAAACTCATCTACCAACTGTTTGAATATACCGAGACCCGGCGCAACATCATCTCCTACATGCTACACGCCAAGCACCGCGAGTTTCTGTCCGATGAGCCGCCAATCTGCAGCTCGACACCATTCACCGCACTTCGCAATATTGTCCGCAACGGTATGAAAAAGGGTGAAATACGCGCAGGTGACCCCTGGGTGCTGGCAGCATCAGTATTCGGTGGCGCTATCCGCATGATTCACCTGCGGCTTGATGGTGTCATTCAGGAGCCGCTCACCGACCACTATGATGAGGTGATCGAATGCATGTGGCAGGGGATGAATCCAGTTGAAGCACCCGCCGCTCAAAGAAAACAGGCCGCTGGACAGCAATAGGCTAAATGACAATTGCGTAATTAGGTTATTATCAAAGTTGGCATTCCCCAGCGCTTAAAATAGACTTCTATCACTCGAAGTAGAAAACAGCGCCAACAGTAGAAGCTTTTCCTCTCCCAACAAGGAAATTGATACTATTCTCGATCCATAAACGCCGGCCACGAATTGAGTAGTGGCCCCATCATCACCATAGTCAAAGGAATCTCTAATTAATTATTAGTCGAATGATATGAGGTTCCGTAACCTTACAGTATCTAAACAATGATCGACCAATTTCACAAAGTAGCACTAAAGATCAGATTTCTGAAAATACCGGCCATTGTGTGTGGCGCTGCCAGTTTAGCTCTCTTCCTGTTCACCCTATTTACTTCTAACACCCATGAAAGTGATCGCTACCTTATTCCAAGTATCGTGGGTTTCATCTGGTCACTGAGTAGCTACGCCTTCATAGAGAACTTC
>JAKSCN010000030.1 GCA_022360595.1 Chromatiales bacterium | reverse complement strand
GTTAGCTTTCGCTGCTCTTTTCCGCCGCTTCAGTGAATGCTTCGGCGGTGAGGCCGTTGAGGCTTTCGCCTTTCAGGCCCAGTTCATTTAGCAACCCTTCTACGAGAGGTGCTTGAGCACGATAGCGCAGGGCACTGTTGACCACTTGGTCGGCAAGACTGCCATTATGGGCGGCTTCACCGTTGCCATTGCTGCTGTTCCCGTTTAAGCCGTCAACCTGGAAGATTTTGATGCCGTCGATCTGCTCCATCGGCTTCACGCTCTCGCGGATGATCTCTGGTAATTGATCAATCAGCGCCAGTTTGATCTGGCGAGTGATCTGATCGGCAGCCAGTATGTTTTCAGCTTCGTTCAGAGCACGCTTACCTTCAGCATCGACACGGTAGCGCTGTTCGGCTGCCGATGCGGCAAGCTTTTCGGCCTCTGCCTTACCTTCCGCCTGCAGACGCTCCTGATCCGCGTTGGCTTGTGCGCCGATGCGTACCGCCTCGGCATGGTCCTCAGCCGCCTCTTTTTCGGCTTCAGCCGCCACTTTGACACTGATGGCGCGGCGTTCCGCCTCTTTGGCAGCCTCTACCAGTTCGATCTGTTTGTCACGCTCTGCCACCTCGGTTTCACGTACCGTGACTACTTGCTCCTCAGCCTTAACCGCATCGGCACGGGCGCGGTTGGCTTCGGCTTCCGCTTCAGATTGCTCACGCGATTTCTCCGCGATAGCGACGGCCCGATCCTGTTCAGCCAGTTCCAGGGCACGACGTTTATCGATCTCAGAGCTTTCAACCACCCGGGCCTTTTCGATATCGGCTGCTTCAACGGCTTTCGCTTTGGCGATTTCACGTTCGCGGACCTGTCGTTCCATCTCGATACGCTCTTCGGCAACTGCACGATCAGCGCCGATCCGTGACTGTTCGGTCTGCTGGTGGGCGGCAATCTGTGCCTGTTCCGCTTCGCGCTTTTGCTCCGCTTGTTCGCGTGCGATCTCCGCTTCTTGGGCTGCTCTGCGTACAGAGATCTCCCGCTCTTGCTGCAGGCGGGCGTACTCCTCTTCCCGGCCCAATTCAAGACGCTGGCGTTCCGCGTCGAGGTTTTTACGGACGATCTCTACGTCCGTATCCTGTTCAATCTCGTTGCGACGCTTGCGGCGCTCTTCGATAGCTTCGGTCAATTTGGTCAGACCCTCCGCATCAAAGGCGTTATCGGGGTTAAAGTACTCCTTGCTGGTCTGGTCCAGGCCGGTCAGGGAGACAGACTCGAGCTCTAGACCGTTCTTTAGCAGATCCTCAGAGACAACCTGTTGTACTTTCTGTACGAAGTCGACCCGCTGTTCATGCAGTTCGATCATCGCCATCTCAGCGGCAACGGCACGCAGGGCGTCAACGAATTTACCCTCGACAAGCTCTTTGAGCGCTTCCGGGTGCATGGTGCGCATACCCAATGTTTGAGCGGCATTGGCAATGGCCTCGGCGGTGGGCTGAACACGCACGTAAAACTCCGCGAGTACATCGACACGCATGCGATCACGGGTGATCAGTGCCTGCTCGTTGGCGCGGCGCACTTCGAGGCGCAGGGTGTTCATATTGACGGGGATAATTTCGTGCATTACCGGCAGCACGATGGCACCACCATTCATAATCACCTTTTGACCACCAAAGCCGGTGCGTACAAAAGAGGTCTCTTTAGAGGCGCGTTTATAGAGTCGGGCAAAGATAAGTCCTATGGCCAGTAAGCCTATAAGTACAGATCCAACGTAAAAGGCAATAGCAGTAAGACTGTCCATGTGGGTTTCCTTAATGATTTAGTCTACAAGTGCGGGGTTGGTGTTAGGGATGACAATAAAGGTGTGACCCTGCTGTCGTATGAGCAGAACCTGAGAGCCCGTAGGCTGTTCAGGCTGGCCTTGATCAGGTTCAACCATGATGTAGTGTGTCTGCCCAAACTGGTCGTTCAGCCGGGCCTGTGCCGGATAGCCTTCACGGGCGGTGCCGGTCGTGACGGTTGCCACGCGGCCGATAAAGCTGTTACTCGATACCGCTTCGGTCTCATCCCGAGGCAGTATGTGAGCAACGCCCTTCACCGATACCCGGGTAATTGGCAATGCGATGACAAACGCCGCTATCGCAGCCAACCAGTTGATCAGCAGTACTCCCGTCACCGCTTGGAAAAGGGTTTGCAGGAGCAGTCCCGCAATGCCAAAGCAGGTCAGCAGTACGATAAAGACAACCAGAAAAGGCACCTTGCCGATATAGAGCCAGCCGAGTATCTGAGAGATGGCTCCGGGTGAATCGACGTCAGGTGCATCGACATCGATATCTATATCGGGCAGCAGTCCATCGACAAATGCCGATAGGCCTGCACCCAATAACATGCCGACACCTTCCAGCAAGGCCAAGACAAACATGATCGCCAGGGCAATACTAAATGGCAGATTACCCTCCGCGGTCAGAAACTCAAACATTAGGCCTCCTGGCTTTCAGCTTTCAGGGCAGCGAGGCGCTCTTTGATACGATTTTGACGGGACAGCTCTTCCAGTTCGGCCAGCTTGGCGGCTGTTGTTGCATCGGCAGAGTGGCTATTGCTATCCAGGCCGGTCTGTTTTTCAAGTACACGATCAAATGCGGATTCCGCCTTGGCGACCTTTTCAGCGACAGTCGAGCCACTTGACTGTGGATCACCGGCCGCTACTGCATCGGCCTCTTGTTGAGTTTCAAGAAAGCGCTTCAGCTCGGTCTTCATCTCACGCTTCTTGGCCTGCAGGGCTTGTATGTAACCCTCCAGCTCTTTCTCTTTTTCTGCAGCTTCGCCGATAGCCCGTTCCAATACAGGAATCTGGGCCTCTATATCCAGTTGTTGAGCGATACCCGCTTCGGCGAGATCTTCCCGCTTTTCAGCCACAGCAGTGTTGATCTGCTCAGAGAGCGCTTCGTGTTTGCTGTTCTCTTCCATCAGCCGGTTGTTGGCGATGTGTTTGGTGGCGCTGGTGCGCCCGAGTTCTTGCCGCACTTGGTCGATGGCGCTGTCGATCTCTCGAATTGCCTCTTCCATGATCATATCGGGGGCTGCATTCTCTACAGCGCTGATTACAGCATTTACGCTGCCACTAATGATTCTGCCTACGCGACCGGTTAATGATTCGTTCATGATATTTCCTTTGTTGGTGTATCCAGTTCTAAAATCAGTTTTGCGATCTCTTGAATGGGTTGTAGGCGTGATGAAATGACATCCGCCTGATAACAGCGGCTCTCTTTGGTCAGGGCTAGTTGGAGCAGATTTTCACTCAGTCTGAGCGTGCGCTCGGCTACACCCTGCTCAAAGGACTCTAAGTTTTGTTGGGCCGATGTATTGTTCTCAAAAGAGCCGGCTAATGATGTGTACGTTAAGAACTCTTGTAGCCACTCTTTTGTGATGGCGACCAGAGCGGAGTATTGTCCGGTGGTTATTTCAGCTTCGTGAACGTTCTCAAAAATCGGTGACAGCCAGTTGTGGATCATTGTGCTGGCTTCTGTATAAGACTGGGGAGACTCCGTCCGTTTGCGTGCATCGGTGATAATGGCACGCAGCTTATCGCTGGGAGTTATGGCATCGGGAATTTTCAACTGAGCGAGAAATTCGGCTTCAGTAGGGGAGATGCGGACGCTGATGGGAACTGATTTCAAGGTTACTCACTCCCTGAGTTGGATGTTAATGTCCTTTCAAAACTATCGGTAAGCAGTGTATACAATTGAATTCAAATTGTAAACAAAACCTTGTTAATTTTACGTTAATAGCGCCTTTTAATGCCAATGATGTAGTGATCAATCAGCATTAAAAGGCGGTTTAAATGGGTTTTGTTTTATCGGTTTTCAGTGATTTCAAAAATACCCCCGTATGAAAAGGTTCTACCTAATAGCGGATGGATGATTTGGAAATCTATGTGGAACTGTTCATCCGACAGGGCCTTCTCAATGATGGTGGCATCACCCAGTATCATCCAATTAGGGATGGGCAGATGCAGTGATCCCAGCTTCCAGGTGTAACCGATGCTCTTAAACACCAGTGCTTTCTCTTCTACCGACATCTGCATACGAATACCCATGCCATATTTTACGAACTCAATGATTTCGTTCTTCTGAATGTGTTCCATCCGTGATTTAAATATCACAGGGTGTCTGCCTGGAAAGAGTAGTGTGCGGTGCCAGAACATAGCGCTGCTGTTATTGGTGGTTGTCCAGTTTTTAACTTCTGTTGCAATGTTCTTCCCTTTGTAAGGTACCAAGGCACCAAATAGTCGTCCCGGGAGTAGGAATAGCTTGGCAATATTAGAGTGGTACACCTCGTCCATGTGGCCGTTAATGGTCATCTGGGTGTCGCTGCCGGGGGAGATGGCGTAGTGCTG
>JAKSCN010000246.1 GCA_022360595.1 Chromatiales bacterium | reverse complement strand
TCCATCAACTCGATTTTCCACCAAACTGGCCGCTAACTATCCAGTAGCGCTTCAACCTATTTCTGGCTGAATGCTTTGAAAAAGATTGTTTCCTAACCGGGTAAAAAGGCTAAAATACTGCGGTTTTTAACACTATATTTTCAGTAAGCATATCGTCCACTCTGTACAATGAGAGGGAGAGCGAGTTGCAATTAAACATGACCAAACAACCCGAAAATGGATCGCTGCGACTCATTGATGGCAAGGAGTGTATCTTCTACGACGGTTACTGGATTCGTTACTATCCGTTCCCCGAAGACACCCTGGCAAACCGCAAACATCTGATCGACGGCCTGACCAAACGAACTTTTCACCACACTGAAGCGGGCATCAATACCCCTGGCTATAGGCTCGAAGAGGCGCGTGCCGCCTACGAGCGGGAGACCGTGCCTGCGCGCAAACGAGTGAACGGCGCTATGCTGGCCGGTGCCCTGTTCAACCGGGCCACCGATATCTTCACCATTATCGTTGACCTTGAAGGGCGTGGTGTACAAGTCGGGTACGACAACCCGTTGATGATCGAATGTGAGAGCTGTTTTCGAGAGGCCCTTGAACTGGGTAAGAATGTCAAACACTACAGTGGTGAAGAGGGGATTGATGAACTCTGGGGTGAACCGTTAAAGGCCTTTACCCAACCGCTCGCCCACCTTTACCAATCGCGTTACCTGAAGATTGCTCAAACCATGCGCGACATCGATCGCGTCACCGATAAAATGGTAACAACCTTCAGCGACATCGAGATATTTAAAGCTGTCGTACCGCTGGTTACCAGCTATGCCAGCGCCTCCAAACTGCAGATCGAGACCATGAAGAGCGACCCGGCCTTCTTTCAGGTATGGCCGGCATTCATCGCGTCACGCGAAGCATTGGAGCAATTTAAACCGCAAAACACCCTTGAGGAAGAGACCGACCGCCCCTGCCAACGTTTTGAACGAGGCGTGAAGCTGATCACGACGGGAATCGCGTTAATCACGTATCTTTCAGAAGCACGGGTGCCGATGCCCAAAACGACCCAGGAATTCTTAGACGAGTCGGACGAGTTCCTGGCCGCATGGAGCAAGTGACATCGGTTAGTTGGGGCCCGTTAGTACTAATTTGATTGCCACGGCCAGGTATTGGCGGTGACGATCCAATGAGTGTTAACAAGCCCCCGGAATCAAATAAAAAAAGGGTGGCAGGCATCGAAGATTTAACTCGCACAACGATAGGCAAGTTTCAGATCAAACGCCTGATTGGGCGCGGCGCCACCGCCTCGGTCTATCTTGCCGAAGACCCCTTCACCAACACTGAAGTGGCCATCAAAATCGCCCATCAGAGCACTTTTAACGACCCCGTCAACGGTAGTCGTTTTAAAAAGATGTTCATGAACGAGGCGAGCCTTGCCGGTAAATTACGCCATCCCCATATCGTTAAGGTGTACGATGCCGGTAGCGAACACGCCATGCACTACATCGTCATGGAGTATGTGGCCGGTGAAACGCTTAAGTCGTTCTGTAGTCCCGACACACTGCTACCGGTCAACGATGTTATCGAGATCATGTTCAAGTGCGCCAACGCACTAGACTATGCTCACCGTCACAGTCTGATCCACCGCGATATCAAACCGGCCAACTTGCTGCTCACCAACATAACCGATGTAAAAATCAGTGATTTTGGCGCCGCATTGATGGCAGACTCCGATCTCACTCAGATTGTCGATGCCATCGGCACACCCAGTTACATGTCGCCGGAGCAGGTACGCGGTGACACCCTCAACCATCAGAGCGACATCTACTCCCTTGGCGTAGTGATGTATCTGATGCTGAGCGGAAAGCTCCCCTTCTCCGCCAAAAACCAGTACGAACTGGTACAGAAGGTCTCCAACAAACCGCCGGTGCCGTTGCAGACCGTGCGCCCGGATCTCCCTCCGGAGATCGTCGCCATCGTAATGCGCTGTCTGGAGAAAGACCTGACCCTGCGCTATCAGAGCTGGGTGGAGTTCTCAACCGACCTCAGCCGGATCAACGAGCGGCTGGAGCTGACCACCTCCGCCCTGTCGGACACCCACAAATTCAACACGCTCAAAAGCCTCGCTTTCTTTCAGGAGTTCACCGATGTGGAGCTGTGGGAGGTGCTGCGTATCAGTAGCTGGCGTAATTTCCGATCCCAGAAGAAGGTGATTGAAGAGGGTAAGGTCGGCAGCTCTCTGGTTATTCTTGCCTCGGGCACAGCACGGATTATCAAGAACAAAAAGCTCCTCGGGATTATCGATGCCGGTGAAGTATTCGGTGAAACCGCCTACAT
>JAKSCN010000536.1 GCA_022360595.1 Chromatiales bacterium | reverse complement strand
GGATGGTCAACGGTGTCTCCTCCGCCCTATCCTTCTTCGGTATCAAGGTCTTCCCGGCGGTTATTCTGGGTGGTCTCGATTCGATTATCGGCGCTATTACCGGCGGTCTGATCATCGGTGTACTGGAGAACATGGCAGAGTTTGTCGACAGCCAGTGGCTACATGTAGGCAACCTCTACACCATTGCTCCGTTCTATATTCTGGTGATCATTCTCATGATCAAACCTTACGGCCTGTTTGGCACTAAAGACATTGAGAGGATCTAACTGATGGCTGGCGGACATTCTCAAATGCGTTGTGGTGAGTTTCGCACCACTTATAAGAGCGACACGACCATCTTCCCGACCCCGATGTCGCGTAATTTTGCCATCGGTGCTGTGCTGGTCATGCTGGCAGGCCCCTATATTTTTGATGCCTACATTCTCAATCTGCTGATTCAGATCGGTTACTACGGCATTGCGGCACTGGGTTTGAATATCCTGGTCGGTTTTACTGGGCAGATCTCACTCGGTCATGCAGCCTTCTTTGGCTTCGGCGCCTTTGCTTCGGCCTGGCTGAACAACACCACCGGTATTCCGGTGTTCCTGACCATTCCTCTGGCAGGTCTGATGACTACCGCGGTGGGTATGATCGTGGGCATTCCGGCCGGTCGAATCAAAGGGCTCTATCTGGCGATTGCTACCCTGGCATCTCAGTTCATTCTGGAGGACTTCTTCTCCCGTGCAGACTGGTTTACCGGTGGTGCTTATGGCTCCATGGCCAATCCGTTCACCCTGTTCGGCTTTGAGTTCAACACCGACGAAACCTTCTTCTACGTGGTACTGTTCTGGGTGGTAGTGATGTTCCTGCTCGGTGCCAATCTGCTGAGAACCCGTGACGGACGCGCCTTTGTAGCAGTGCGTGACCACTATCTCTCCGCTGAGATCATGGGCATCAACCTGACCAAGTACCGCATTCTGTCATTTGGTGTCTCATCATTCTACGCCGGTATTGGTGGTGCGCTGTTTGGTCACTACCTCGGTTTCGTATCAGCAGAGGGCTTTACCATTCTGCTCTCCATTCAGTTCCTCGGTATGATCATTATCGGTGGTCTGGGCTCAGTGATGGGCACCCTGCTCGGCACCGCTTTCATGGTGCTGTTGCCCGAGGTCATGGAAAGCATTGTGAGCGCCATGCCAAGCACCGGTGGTGAAGCACTGGCTTATATCAAAGAGATGGCGATTGGTCTTGCGATCATCCTGTTCCTGATTTTCGAACCGGATGGCCTGGCCCACCGCTGGCGGATGATTAAATCGTACTGGAAACTCTACCCGTTCTCCTATTAACACAACTCGGGTTCAGAGAGAGAGGATATTATTAAAAACGGTGAGGAGCAGAGCACTGCCCTCACCCGCTTAAAGCATTTATCAGATCAGCTTTTTGTTGGAACTGATAAGCCGGGCACATGCACTTGCCCAACTTGGCCATTAAGATCTATGCAGTCCTAAGCCAAGGGATATCAGCGCTCTGTCAATCGTTGGCGGTAGCGGTATCGATAAACTAGGGGGGAGGATTAACCCCAAAACATGCCCTTAAGGGTATTTGAGGAGAATACAAAAATGCAGAAACGTATCGCTTCAATTGCAGTTTCCACCGCTTTACTGGCATTTAGTGCAGGTAGTGCGATGGCGGCTGATGCTATTCAGGTTGGTCATCTCGCTACCTACACCGGCCCAACCTCAGCAGTGGGTAAGCCCTATGGTCAGGGCGTTGCCGATGCGATGACCTACATTAACAACCAAGGCGGTATCAACGGCAAAATGCTGGACTTCGACACCGTCGATTACTCATACAATGCACCACGCGCGGTTGCCACCTACAAAAAGTGGATGGCCCGTAAAAAGCCTGTCGCTATCCAGGGTTGGGGTACTGCCGACACCGAGGCACTGGTACAGTTCGTCAGTAAAGACAAAGTATTCTTCATGTCGGCCTCCTACTCCAGCCATTTGACTGATCCAACAGGCAAGTCCAAACACGTTAAAGCTGCTGCGCCGTTCAACTTCTTCTACGGACCTTCTTACTCTGACGGCTGCCGCGGCCTGGTTCAATGGGCTGCTGAAGACTTCAAATCGAAAGGTGGTTCAGGTAAGCCTAAGTTCATCCACATGGGTGACAACCACCCTTACCCCAATGCACCTAAAGCCGCCTGTGCAGCCTACGCTGAAGAGTTGGGCTTTGACGTGCTGAACCCCATCGTCTACTCCCTGAAACCAGGTGACTTTAAAGCCCAGTGTCTCTCACTGAAAGACTCTGGCGCCGACTACGCCTATCTGGCCAACACCTCCGGTTCCAACATCTCTCTGCTGAAGTCCTGTAACACCGTGGGTGTTGACACTCAGTTCCTCTCCAATGTTTGGGGCTGGGATGAAAATGCCATGAAAGCGACCGGTTCTGTTGGTAACGGCCTGGCATGGGTTGTTGGTGCATCCAGCTGGAAGGACGATAACCCAGGCATGAAGACCATGCGTGAAGTTTCCAAAGTCTCCGACAAGTCGGGTAAAGAAGCTCGTCCTCTACACTACATGCGCGGTGTTTGTACCGGTATGTTCATGCGCGATGCAATGATGGCAGCCGATAAAGCGGGTGGCATCAATGCAGTCAACATGAAAGCAGCGATGGAGAACATGAAAGACCACGTACCTGCCGGTATGGAAGGCGCTTGTACTCCACACACCTGGACTGCTGAAGATCACCGCGGCACCGTAGACGTTATGGTTTACCGCAGCGTTGATGGCGAAGCTCAAAAGATGGAGAAGATCTACACTGCTAAACTGCCACGTCGTGATGAGTGGCTGGGCATGTAATCTGCCAAATGCGGTGAGCCCATCGCGGCTCACCGCTTTTTACGATTGTTGATGGTGAGGCCAAATACATGGGTGAACCCGCTAAGAAAATAGAGACCAAAGAACCTATCCTGACGGTAAACAATATCGAAGTTGTTTACGACGAGGTGATCTTGGTTCTACGTGGCGTCAGTCTGGAAGTTCCGGAAGGTGAGATCGTCACACTGCTTGGCCCTAACGGCGCTGGCAAATCGACCACCCTAAAAGCGATCTCCGGTCTGTTGAAAACCGAAGATGGTGAAGTGACCCGTGGAGACATTACCTACATGGGTGAGCGGATTAACAATCAATCCGCCGAAGAGATTGTGCGCAAAGGTATCTTCCAGGTGATGGAAGGCCGTCGCATTATTGAGGACATGACCGTCATTGAAAATCTGCGCCTGGGCGCCTATACCCGAAAGGCGAGCAGCCAAGAGATCAATGACGATATCGAAGTGGTATTCAGCTATTTCCCCCGTCTGAAAGAGCGTACCGGTCTGGCCGGTTATCTTTCAGGTGGCGAACAGCAGATGCTGGCTATTGGCCGTGCTC
>JAKSCN010000245.1 GCA_022360595.1 Chromatiales bacterium | reverse complement strand
TCCAAGGTAGTGGGGCGCGCAATCGAGGAGATCAACTTGCCGAGGGGGACTAGCATCGGGGCGGTGGTGCGCGGTGACGAAGTGCTGATTGCCCATCACGATACGGTGATCAAATCGGAGGATCATGTGATTTTGTTCGTGATCGATAAGCAGCAGATCCCCGAGGTGGAGCGCCTGTTCCAGGTTGGAATCACTTTCCTATGAGTTGCCGGGTGAACTGAACCATGCAATTTGCTGCCGTACAGCGCATAGTCGGAATCCTGCTGATGCTGTTCAGTCTCACCATGATTCCCCCTGCAATGGTCTCTTTTTGGTATGACGATGGGGCCGCGGCCGCCTTTTCGATCGCCTTTGTGGTGATTTTGATGGTGGGGGGAGTGGCCTGGTCGATGGTGCATAGCGAGATCAAGGAGTTGCGCCTACGCGATGGATTTATGGTGGTGGGGATGTTCTGGACGGTGCTGGGGGTTAGCGGCTCGCTACCGTTCAGTCTGTCGGAAAACCCGCATATCTCCCTGACCGACTCGGTGTTTGAGTCTATTTCGGGACTGACGACGACCGGCTCTACCGTGATTGTGGGGCTGGATGATCTGCCACCGTCGATTCTCTATTATCGCCAGCAGCTCCAGTGGCTGGGTGGCATGGGGATCATCGTCTTGGCGGTGGCGGTATTGCCGATGCTTGGCATTGGGGGAATGCAGCTCTACCGCGCTGAGACACCGGGGCCGATGAAGGACTCCAAACTGACTCCCCGGATTACCGAGACGGCAAAAGCGCTCTGGTATATCTATCTGGGACTGACGATCGCCTGTACTTTGGCTTATTGGGCGGCCGGCATGACACTGTTTGATGCGGTGTGCCACGCCTTCTCCACCATCGCTATCGGCGGTTTTTCCACCCATGACGCCAGTATGGGCTATTTCGACAGCACCTTGATTGAGATGATCGCAGTCATTTTTCTGCTTATCTCGGGGGTCAATTTTGCCCTCCATTTTGTCGCGTTTCGTCGCCAGTCGATAACGATCTATCTTCAGGACAGTGAGTTTCGCTTCTATATCTCAATTCTGGCGCTGGTGGCGGTGCTGGCCAGCTTCACCCTGCACTCGACCGGCACCTATGAGTCTTGGCACGAGTCGCTCACCAAGGGGATTTTCCAGGCGGTCTCTATCGGCACCACAGCGGGCTTTACCACGGCTGACTACTCTGTCTGGCCCGGTTTTATCGCTATAGTTCTGTTGTTTGCCAGTTTTATCGGTGGTTGCGCCGGGTCGACCGGTGGCGGTATCAAAGTGATCCGTTTTCTGTTGCTGATCAAACAGGGATTGCGTGAGATTATGCGCTTGATCCATCCCAGTGCGCAGATCCCGATTCGGGTGGGCGATAAGACCATCACCTCGCGGGTGGTTGAGGCGGTATGGGGGTTCTTCGCCCTCTATGTCGCCAGCTTCACCTTCATGTATCTGGCCCTCGCGTTTACCGGACTGGATCTGATGACCTCTTTTTCGGCTGTGGCTGCCTCGATCAATAACCTTGGGCCCGGTCTGGCCGAAGTGGGTACTAACTACGCCAGCCTGAACGACCCGGCCAAATGGATTCTCTGCTTTGCCATGCTGCTGGGGCGCTTGGAGATTTTCACCTTGTTGGTGCTACTGACCCCCGCCTATTGGCGTAAATAGTATTTCTCGCTGTTCAGCGAGGGTTCAGCATTCCCTCTCTATTCTCTGATTACCGAGCGAGGAAATTGGAGGATATATAGATGAAAAAGCCTTTAACGCTATCGCTGCTAGCCCTATTGGGGGTTGCCTTGGCACAGCCTGCTTCGGCAGGTAATTATGCGTCAGGCGCTGAAAATATAGCCAAGGAACAGAAGCGTGAGATTCGCCGTGGTGTTAAGAGTGGTGACCTGACTCATAGTGAAGCAAAGGTGCTACGCAAAGAGCAGCGCCGAATCGCACGTCTATATAATGATTTCAGTAAAGATGGAAATATCAGCCACAAAGAGCGACGCATTCTGCATAAACAGTATAAGAAAGCGGACAAGCATATAAACCGTCTGCGCTCTAACCACAAATATCGGCATAACCGATACGGTGGCGATCTCTACCGTTGGAATTATGACTACGACTATACATCAAAGCCTCATTACAAAAAGCACTACTACGGCTACAGGTCAAAACCCCATTACAAAAGGCACTACTACTACGGTTACAAGTCAAAACCCCATTACAAAAAGCATTACTACCACGGCTACAAATATAAACCCTATTACAAACGGCATTACTACTATGGCTATAAATCAAAACCGCATTTTGGTATTTGGTATCGAAATAATGGTTATGGTGTGTATGGGCGGTGGTAGCCTCTGCTTAAGCAACACCAGGTAGCAGTGTAAGAAGGAGGGCATAGCGTGCCCCTTTGCCGATAGCTATAAATATTACCGAGGGCAGAAACCTTATGCCTGCCCAGCCTGCAGCTAAGCAGAGGGGGTCGCCGATAACCGGCACCCAGGAGAGCAGCAGAAGAGGACTGCCATGTTGTTGGAGCCGTTCCAGCGCTCGTAAGTGCGCAGCCTTGGTGAGAGTTTTAGCTGGATAACGTCGGTTGAGCCACCAGCCGATCCCCCAACTGGTCAGGCCGCCCAGTGTATTGCCCAAGGTAGCCAATCCCCACAATAACAGAGTATCGTCGCTCTGCAGCGCAGAGTAGCCGAGTACGGCTTCAGATCCGCCTGGCAGCAGCGTAGCGGCCAGAAAACTACTGGCAAAGACAGCCCAAAGGGTAAGGTCAGACACTATCAGAGTTTGTAATAGCCGTCTCTTTTAACGGTTTGTAGCGTAATGGGGTGAGCAGCATACCAAAAATTGTCTGCGATGCCTCGGTTTCTAAACCTTTGACCCCCGTCTGTTTAGGGGTCGGGTGCTCAGGTTGCTGCAAGGTAGCAAATAACCTGTCCCAGATAACCAACCCAACGCCGTAGTTGCTGTCGTGTTCACGCCGAACTATTGAGTGGTGGTGCTTATGGATGGCTGGTGTAATGAGTAGCCAACCGAAGATGCGCTCTACCCAGGCTGGTACATGAATATTGGCGTGTTGAAAGATGGAGAGTGGAATTATCAGGATCTGATACAGCGCTATCACCCAGAGAGGTATGCCCAGGATGGTGGCGCCCACCATCTTCCATAGGCTGCCAAGCAGAAAATCGATAGGGTGAAACCGGAGAGAGGTGGTGGCATCCAGACTCTGTTCGGAGTGGTGCACGGCATGGATGCGCCAGAGCCAATTCACTTTATGCGCGGCGAGATGATAAGTGTAAGAGAGCAGATCTATTATCAGAATGCCAATAATGGACAGAGCTATTGGGGGCAGAGAGAGCCGCGTCAGCAGACCCACCGAGCCTCCGGGGCCTTGGACGCTGAACATTGCGCCGGTCGGTTGAAGTAGATCCGTGATGGCGAATGCGATGGTCCATAGGCTGAAATTGCGGGCTGCGTGAAGACCAGATCCGGCAGCACTCCCTTTAACTAGAGGAAATAGGGCCTCAAGCCAAATGAAGAGCACGTAACTTAACCCGAGTATTATGAAAAATAGTCGGACTAAGTTATCAAGCGGTGCCGCATTTTCCATGCTGGTAGGATAGAACCCCTCGTACCCAAGAAGATCATTGTAGTGACAGAGGTTATTTTTTCATCTTATGGATGAATTTTGCACCAATAATACCGAGAGCAATGGCTGCGGCTAACAGGCCTGCTTCACCTAGTACAGGTACTGATGTGGGCGTCGCCAGGGGTGATGGCGGCTCGCCGGCAAATACAGTTTGACCTAATATAATTGCCACTAAAATGGCGCAGTAAATCGCTTTATCCATTATCTATCACTCCCCTTTTTTGATTTATTTGCGGTAAAGTTAAGGAGAAGAACTGACATATGTCAAGAAATTGATTCTTGTTCCTAATTTTATGTGTTGCCAGGCCCTAAGGTTTTATCAACCAGCATTGATGAGGTCGATGGCGCTTGAAGTCTTCCGGAATGGTTTTGGCAGTAATGTTTTCGCAGGAGTATGCCTGCTCTATTGCGGCATCCAACTTGAAGCGACGGAGATTATTGGAAAAGAAGAGCGAGCCACTAGGCCGCAGCAGTTTTAGGCAATTGTGTATCAAGCCGGAATGGTCACGCTGTACATCCAAGTTGTTCTCCATTCTTTTGGAGTTGGAGAAGCTTGGCGGGTCCATCACGATAATATCGAATAGTTGGCGTTGGCGAACCAATTGCGCCAGATAGACAAGTACGTCGGCTCGTATCAGTTGATGCTGCTCCAGGTCCATGCCGTTGAGTTCAAAGTTTCTTCTGCTCCAGGCCTGGTAAGTGTTTGATAGATCGACGGTGACGGATTCTCTGGCTCCACCTGCTGCGGCATAGACACTGAAGCTGCCGGTATAAGCGAACAGATTAAGTACCCGCTTGTTCTGAGCCCGCTCGCGCACCATCTGGCGAGTCTGACGGTGGTCGATGAAGAGTCCCGTATCGAGATAGCGGTGCAGGTTGATCAGAAACTTCAAGCCGCTTTCCTCGACAACCATCTCTTCACCCTGCCGCCCGGTTTTCTGGTATTGATCGCTGCCACGTTGGCGTTGGCGGGTCTTAAGGGCAAGCTTTGTGGGCTCTATCTCCAGCACTGAGCAGAGTGTATCGGTAAAGGCTAGCTGCTCATCGCCAGTGAAGGCATCTTGGCCTTGGCGGGCAAACTCCTGGGCGTGAACATGACCTTGGTACCAGTCGATGGCCCAGGGGAACTCTGGAATATCCCTGTCATAGAGTCGGAAGCAGCTAATGCCACGCCGGCGGGCCCACTTTTTCCAATGGCGGTTGTTTTTTACCAGGCGATTGCGAAAGGCGCTCAGTTCACTCATCCGGTTTTACCTGTCCCATCTTAGTGATCCGCCATGCGGCTATGCCAAAACTGACCCAGCCCGCCAAAAAGCAGAGGCCGCCTATCGGTGTGATAATGCCCCATGGACGACTGCCGGTGAGTGCCAACAGGTAGAGACTGCCTGAAAACAGCACTATCCCTGCCAGGAACAGCCAGCCAGCGCCTTTTACCCAGGCAGATGTGTGATGCAGACAGAGGAGGCCACCGATCAACAGCGCCAATGCATGGAGTCCCTGATACTGGACACCGGTTTGGAAGACATCATAGTAATAGCCTTCGATATGACCGCGCAGGGCATGAGCGCCAAAGGCACCGATGGCGACAGTCAGAAAACCGTTTATGGCGCCTATTAATAGGAAGGTGCGGGACATCAGTGGTGCTCCAGTTTGCCCAACTCTTCGAGGATATTGAGCATCAGTTGCTCAGTTTGGGTGTCCATTCCTCTACGCAATTTGTCGGGATCTCTCTCGCCGTTGATCAGGGGGCGTATTATTGCTGCCAGATGCCCCATCGGGCCGCCTACCTTGCTCATCTGCTCGGCCATATTGCTGATTAATGTGAGCGCTTCAACGTTACCATGGGCGGCGGCGTGGATCATACCGGCCAGCCCCGGTGCCGCTAGCGTGGCTTCGGGTTTGGCGTTAGGGTCGGGAAGTGTGGCTGGATTCTGGATACCGCGCATGATCGCTTCGGCAATTACCTGGTCTTCCTCATCTAATCCTTTTATGGCACTCATGTCGCGCTGGCCGGCCGTGATCTGGCGAATTGCGTCTACCAAGCTACTCCAGCCGTTCTCTTCGGCTGTGCGTAGCAGCGTTTGGTACTCCTTTTGATGCTGTTCGCTCTGGCTGAATGTGACCACCTGATTAATGAAGGCGGCATGCATAGTGATGATCTGTTGCTGTTTTTCCGGCAAGGTTGGCATGGCAGTATGTCCTGAAACGGTTATTGTTTGAGTCTGGCCGAGAGCGCAGCGGCGGATTCTGCTGCGATTTCGCGTATCTCAGGGTCGGGATCATTCTCCAAACCGCGGATGGCCGTCAAGGCTGCATGGTCGTTGCTGAGGCTCAGATAGTGGCAGGCATCGGCCCGAATCTGTTGCTGCTCTGACTCGGTTAAGGTAATGAGGCCAGGCACTATCCAGTTGAGTGGCTCTTCACCAGTGAACTCTTCCAGCACGGCTCCCACGCCGATGCGTATTGATATGGGTGTTTCCACCGAAGCGAGCAGCGGGAGCAGATCTGTCAGGGAATCAGGTGCGGCTTTAATTAGACTGATAGCTTTCTCCAGTTGCCGATTCTCCAGCAGGTGCCTGTAGTAGTGGGTCGTCGATACTGGCTGGGCGGCCTCCTCAGCCCACTGCTCCAGTTCAGCGTAACTGTGGGCGCCTTCGATGTCGAATGGGCCAATGCGCGTCCACGGTACTGAGCGTACGCCGAGCTCAGCCGCGATCTCCGGGTGCTCAAACAGATTGACTATTTCAACTTTCCCGAGCTTGTTGCTTTTCAAGAGTTTCAGTAACCCCTCCATGACAGCCGGACAGTGGCTGCACTGGGGCGATATTAAAAGCAGGGCACTCGGTTTGGTTGGATTATCCATCGGCTTTGATTCTAATTGAGAGTTAATGTTATTTGCAGCTTAGCTAAGTTAACCATGCGTATCAAAAGGCTTTTTATGTTGTTGAGTGATCAATTTAAGATTGCCAGTCGATGCCTACGGATATGTTGGCTGTTTAGTATATTAGCAGCCAATTATTTGGCGGGTAAATACCTAGTATTTTACTAAGATAAATAACTTGGTAAATTCTTATTTTTCAATATGTTAAATGGAATAAAGGGAATTTATGGAGTAACCAAAAGTATTGTTTGGCACTTTTGTAGGCAAGTCATTATGGTGGACACCCCTGTTTTCAGTCCCACTGATGATAGATGGTTCGCATTTTACGGCTGAATCATGGCTGAAACTGATGTTTGGTTGGTCAGATCGTGGTGATCTGATTAACACCCAGGGAAGGCGAGAATTGAGAGGAGAGCTGGCCAGGTCGGCTTTCCAGCTCGGATTTCGCGGCCACTTCATATAACAAGCGATAGTGGCGCGATTTATCACTGCAGTGAAAACCTTAGGAGATAAGCACCATGCCAACATTTGTGCGTACTGATAAGTGCGATGGCTGTAAGGGTCAAGACAAGACTGCTTGCATGTACATCTGCCCGCATGATCTGATGAAACTTGACAAAGACGGTTCTGAAACCGGCCACGCGATGAAATCCTACAACCAGGAGCCAGAGCAGTGCTGGGAGTGCTATTCATGCATCAAGATCTGTCCTCAGCAAGCTATCGAAGCTCGTCCTTACGCTGATATCGTTCCTCTGGGTGCTTCTGTACAGCCTCTGCGCGGTACTGATTCCATCATGTGGACCATCAAATTCCGTAACGGCACCATGAAGCGCTTCAAGTTCCCTATTCGTACTACTCCAGAAGGTTCTATCGATCCTTACGGTGGTAAGCCCGAAGCGGACATCAGCAAAATCGGCCAGGCTGGTTTTTTCAACCACCAGGAACAGAACGGTTACCGCGAAGGTGACGCTTCTGAGCTGATTTGCAAATAAGCATTCGGATACGATCAATAGAATTTTTAGAGGTATATAGACATGGCTGAATTCGGAAATCCGGAAGTCATCCAAGAAGAGGTAGACATCCTCATCATTGGTGGTGGCATGGGCGCCTGTGGTGCAGCATATGAGATTGGCCCTTGGGTCGATGCTGCCAAGAAAGAAGGCGTAGATATTAAAGTTAAAGTTGTTGATAAAGCGGCTATGGATCGTTCTGGTGCGGTTGCCCAGGGTCTGTCCGCGATCAACACCTACATCGGTTCTGAGCAGGATCCTGCTGATTACGCTCGTATGGTTTCCAACGATTTGATGGGTATCACCCGCGATGACTTGGCTTATGACCTGGGCCGTCACGTTGACGAATCTGTACATTTGTTCGAAGAGTGGGGTCTGCCTATCTGGAAAACTGACGAAAACGGTGAGCGTTTCGACGGTTCTAAAGGCATGACCTCTCTGAAAGACGGTGGTAAACCTGTACGTTCCGGTAAATGGCAGATCATGATCAACGGCGAATCCTACAAATGGATCGTTGCTGAAGCTGCTAAGAAAGCATTGGGTATGGACAATATCCAGGAACGTATCTTCATCGTTAAACTGGTTAACGACAAGAACGATAGCAACCGCATCGCGGGTGCCGTTGGGTTCTCTGTTCGTGAACACCAGCTGTTCGTTTACAAATTCAAAGCTTGCCTGCTGGTAGCTGGTGGTTGTGTA
>JAKSCN010000235.1 GCA_022360595.1 Chromatiales bacterium | reverse complement strand
TTAACAACGTGTGTAGAGAGATTGGGGAGGGATAGTTGGCTTCCTGCCGCGCTACCTCCGGCGGCTTCGCGATTGCCCATACACTTACCTGTTATTTTCGGCTGATTTTGATACTACTTTAAATTTTCGCGGCTATTGTTAGAAAACAAGCTCTATCGATGGTGCAATATGAATTGCTAAAAATAGGGTTGAACATCTCGGGGCGTTCATCTATCATTGCGGGTTTTCCCGTCGTCGCTGGGATAGGCGGGTGTTACTGTTTATTAGAGGCTATCATGAAAGCGGACATTCACCCCAATTACGCTGATATCAAAGTGGTTTGCAGCTGCGGTAATGAGTTCATGACCCGTTCCACTCTGGGTGAGGATCTGCATGTGGAGGTTTGCTCCTCCTGCCACCCATTCTTCACCGGTAAGCAGAAGATGTTGGATACGGCGGGTCGTGTAGACAAGTTCCGCAAGCGCTATTCTCGCGGCTAAGTTGTGAGGACAGTGCGGTTGACCGCATCCTGAAATAAAGGCACCTGAGGGTGCCTTTATTTTTCGTCAGAGATTTCCCTATGACAGCAGCGTTGTGTGCGTTTTTGCTGTTGCGCCAGGGCATAGATACTTATTCCGGAGAGATACCAAATGACTGAGAAAGACCAATCCCAGCATGCCGATAGCGCGCTGAACGAGGCCGCATTAAAGTATCACGCTGAACCCCGGCCCGGTAAGATCAGCGTCACTGTCACCAAACCTACCGACACCCAAAGAGATTTGGCACTGGCCTACTCGCCCGGTGTGGCTGAACCGGTTCGCCAGATTGATCAGGATCCGGAGGCAGCTTATCAATATACGGCCAAGGGTAATTTGGTCGGCGTGATTACCGATGGCACCGCGGTGTTGGGGCTAGGTAATGTGGGTGCTCTTGCAGGCAAACCGGTGATGGAAGGAAAGGGTTTGTTGTTTAAGAAATTTGCCGATATCGATGTGTTTGATATTGAGGTGAATGCTGAGCACCCGCAAGAGTTCATTGAGACGGTAATGCGTATTGCGCCAACCTTCGGTGGTATTAATCTCGAAGATATCGCAGCTCCCCACTGTTTTGAGATTGAGGCGTCGCTGGTTGAGCAGCTTGATATCCCGGTATTTCACGATGATCAGCATGGTACCGCCATTATTATTGCGGCTGGCTTGCTTAATGCTCTGGAGCTGCAGGGCAAGAAGCTGGATGAGGCCAAAGTTGTGGTGCTGGGGGCTGGTGCGGCGGGCATCGCTTCTGTCCGTCTGTTGATGGCAATGGGAGCTCATCGTGACAATATCTATGTGATTGATCGCAATGGTGTTATCCATATTGCCAGGAAGGACTTGAATCCCTATAAGTGGGGGGTTGCCGCTGATACTGATAAGCGGACACTGGGTGAGGCGATGCAAGATGCGGATGCCTTTATCGGGGTCTCTGGGCCTGACTTGGTCAGCCCTGAAATGATTGCGGCAATGGCGCCAAATCCAATTGTGTTTGCGCTCTCCAATCCTGTGCCGGAGATTCGTCCGGAAGTAGCCCGTCAGGTGCGTGATGACATCGTGATGGCAACCGGGCGAAGTGATTATCCCAATCAGGTAAACAATGTGTTGGGCTTTCCATTCATCTTTCGGGGTGCGCTCGATGTGAGGGCTACCAAGATCAATGAGGATATGCAGATTGCAACCGTCCATGCGTTGAAGGATTTGACTCACCAGCCAGTGCCCCAGTCAGTTCTGGATGCTTATGGGTTGGATAGTCTTGAGTTCGGGCCTGACTATATTATTCCCAAACCATTCGATCCACGCCTGAAAGAGGTAATCTCTGCCGCGGTAGCCCGTGCAGCGGTAGAGTCTGGCGTGGCGCGCACTCCCTACCCTAGCCATTATCCAAAAAACTGATCATTGGATGTATGCGCCCCGATACCAATTGGGATCGGGGTGCACTTTAAGCTATTCGTCGGATCTAACTGCTAGATGATAGCAGTGTAGGAAGGGTTCTCCTTCGTCTATAATTACCGCCGCTGGAGCGCGGAATATAGCGGGCTGCTAAATAAAACGCTCTATCGGAGGGAGATGGAGTGGTGAAATTGAGCTGAATAGCTGTTTTTAAGCAGTTTTTGAGGCTTTCGGCGTATAATCCGACAGGAGCCTGGAAATATCTCAAGGCGCTTCGAGAAAACCTTGAAATTATCTAGGATGATTATCCTAATATGGTTTTCCCGACTTGTTTGGTGCTATCCTGTCTGCTATAACTAAATTTCACGCTCGCCATTTATGGTAGGAGAAATTGAACTTATGGCTGAAAAAACAATTACTTTGACAGATAACAGCAACGGAAAGTCTACCGAATTATCACTAATGGGTGGGACTGAAGGCCCTGAGGTGATGGATATCTCATCTCTCTATCGAGATATGGGTATCTTCACATACGATCCAGGATTTGTTGCTACTGCAAGTTGTCACAGTTCCATCACCTATATCGACGGCGACGAAGGTATTTTGCGTTATCGCGGTTATCCCATCGAGCAGCTGGCGCGCCAGAGTAACTTTCTTGAGGTGGCTTATCTTCTGCTTTATGGTGAGCTACCCACCATGAATCAGTGCGAAGAGTTCCAGGATATCATCCGTTATCACACTATGATAAAGGAGACCCTGAAGAGTTTCTTCGATGGTTTCCACTATGACGCGCACCCAATGGGTATCATGGTGGGTGTGGTTGGTTCGCTCTCCGCTTTCTATCACGACTCTCTGGATATCCACGATCCAAGGCATCGTGAGATCTCCGCGCACCGCATGATTGCTAAGATGCCGACTATTGCGGCAGCCAGCTTCAAGCACAACATCGGCGAGCCCTTCATCTACCCCCGCAATGATCTCGACTATTGCGCCAACTTCCTGCACATGATGTTTGCCACGCCCTGTGAAGATTATGAGCCCGATCCGGTTGCGGTTAAGGCGATGAACTTGTTGTTCATTCTGCATGCTGATCACGAGCAGAACGCCAGTACTTCAACCGTGCGTCTGTCGGGCAGTTCTCAGGCAAATCCGTTTGCCTGTATCGCAGCGGGTATTGCATCTCTCTGGGGGCCTGCGCATGGTGGCGCCAATGAGGCGGTGTTGAATATGCTGCAGGAGATCGGTGATGTCTCCCAAATCGATAAATACCTTGCTAAGGCAAAAGATAAGGATGATTCTTTCCGTCTGATGGGCTTTGGTCATCGGGTCTATAAAAACTTCGATCCGCGAGCCACTATCATTCGCGAGGTATGCCACGAGGTGTTGGAGAATTTGGCGGACAATAACAATCCGCTGTTTGAGTTGGCGCTACGTCTGGAAGAGGTGGCGCTCGAAGATGATTACTTCGTCGAGCGTAAGCTCTATCCGAATGTGGATTTCTACTCAGGCATTATCTATCGGGCCCTGGGGATTCCCAACAACATGTTCACGGTGATGTTTGCCATCGCCCGAACTGTCGGTTGGGTGGCGCACTGGATGGAGATGATGTCTGATCCGCAGCAGCGTATCGGTCGTCCCCGTCAAATCTATACTGGCGCCAGTGAGCGCGATTACATCCCCATGGCAGATCGCTAAACGCCCTGCTCCATCATATCCAATAATTTTTTAAGCGACGCCCCTTTATCGGGGCGTTTGTTTGTGGGGTTGAGGGGGGGATTGCGTAGCGCATTATGGGGCAGCAGGGTGAGTTCAATAGTGATCTCTCCAGCGGTAAAGCTGATACGGGGGTGGGTTGTTTTGGTCCCATCCGGATAGTGTAGTGCGGCGTCTGACTCCTCATAAGGGATGTTGTTATTTAATAGAACGAAGATCGCCTCTTCAGGGGAGTCTGTATGGAGGTGGATTTTGACCGGGGTGTACAGGTCTGCGCTGCCACTGAGTACGCTGCCAGTTAAGCGTGGCTGAAATGCCCTGAATAGCCTCATTGCATTGACTGCCTGCTCTCTGAGCTGTTGCAGCGCATTGGGTTGTCGATGTGAAAGAAATAGGGCCTGATACTCCTGCAGGGCTATTTCGATCTCCTGATTGTCGGGCAAATGCTTACGTTGGTCGACACCGAGCTGCTGGGCTGCCTTCTGGCGAGCCTGCTCAAAGCTGAGGTGGCGCTGTTCCGCCAGTATGCGTCCAGCTACCAGTGCAATTTGTCGTCGTAACTGCGACTGTTTAGCCATGTGAGTTTGAGCGCAGGTTAAAAGAGATCCTGTTCAGTGCTGCTGTTGCTGCCAGCGCTTATTGCACCGCTGCTGCCTATAGGAACAGTCTCGGTTGGCGCGTTCTCGGCCCGAAATACCTCAAAAATGGCATTTTTCTGACCTGCTCTGGCCCGCTTTCCAGTATGGGGGTCAATTTTTACCGTGACGATGCCGGGAGGCATTTTTAGTGGCTTCTCTTCAGCGTCCTTTAATGCTTCTTCCATAAAGTAAATCCAGGCCGGAAGTGCCGCTCTGCCTCCCACTTCACCGCGTCCCAAAGGTTTGGATGAGTCGAAACCGACCCAGGCGATGGTGACAATCGAGCGGTTGAATCCGTTAAACCAAGCATCACGTTGGTCATTGGTAGTACCTGTTTTTCCAGCCAGATCCTTTCTACCAAGGCGTTTGGCGCGGGTGGCGGTGCCGCGTTGAAT